>SZPD01000293.1 GCA_030263515.1 Anaerolineae bacterium CFX9
GAGGCAGCAGACCGACTCCAAAAGACTGGCGCAAACACCCTGAAAACAAAGCATCAGACTGGCCCCCTGATGCTCTTTCTGAATCAGTTCAAAAGCCCGATCGTTTTGATACTCATTTTTGCTACGATTATGTCGGGACTGCTGGGGGATACAGTTGATGCGATCATCATCGGTCTCATTGTCCTGGGCAGTGCAATTTTGAGCTTCGTCCAGGAATACAATGCCGGTAATGCTGCCGCAAAATTGATGCAAACTGTTCAGATGATGGTGACTGTCTGCCGGGATGGGCAATCTCAATCTATTCCGGCAGAAGCTGTCGTCCCCGGTGATATTATGCTGCTTTCGGCGGGCAGCCTTGTCTCAGCAGATGCTGTGCTGCTGGAGGCAAATGATCTCCACGTCAATCAGGCTGTTCTTACAGGCGAAACATTCCCGGTAGAGAAACAGCCCGGCGTCGTCACGTCTGACGGGTTATCGGATCGAACGAACACAGTCTTTATGGGGACAAGCGTCAGCAATGGCACCGGGCGCGCGCTGGTTGTGAGTACGGGCAAAGCAACTGCATTTGGGCAGGTAGCGGCACGTCTGGAACTGCGGCCACCGGAAACTGAATTTGAGCGAGGTATACGCCACCTGGGCTACCTCCTTAGTGAGGTAATGTTCATTTTAGTGATCGTTATCTTCACACTGAATGTCTTTTTTCAGAAACCTGTCCTCGATTCGCTGCTGTTCTCTGTAGCGCTGGCCGTCGGGTTAACTCCCCAACTGCTGCCGGCAATCATCAATATCAATCTGTCAAAAGGCTCACAGCGCATGGCAAAGGAAGGCGTGATTGTCCGTCGCCTGAATTCGATCGAGAATTTTGGAAGTATGGATGTGTTGTGTACCGATAAAACGGGCACCCTGACTGAAGGCGTGGTGCAGCTTGATGGCGCTTTCGACAGCACTGGGCAGCCTTCTGAAAACGTGTTCGAACTGGCGTACCTCAATTCACATTTCCAATCCGGGCTGAACAATCCGCTGGATGAAGCGATCCTCGCCAAGCAGACTCTCGCGATCGAAGGGATCAGGAAGATTGACGAAATCCCTTATGATTTTCACCGCAAACGCCTGAGCATCATTTACCGTCTGAATGAAAGCACGATCATGACGACCAAAGGCGCGCTGGCCAACATTCTGGAGGTATGTTCAACAATCCAGACAGGCGCTGATATTCAACCGCTGGATGATACACAGCAAGCACACATTCAAAAGCAGTTCGCTCAATGGAGCGGTCAGGGTTACCGAGTTCTGGGTGTTGCCTTCAAAGCAATCACTGTGAATCAACAGCAGTTTCACCATGATGATGAACACGATCTGACCTTTGCTGGTTTCCTGCTCTTTTTTGATCCGCCGAAAGTCATCACCGGCGACAATAAACTGGTTGCCATTCATACTGCTGAAGCTATCGGCATGAACGTTGAAGGTGTTCTGACCGGAGCGCAGCTCCGCGAGATGCCAGACGAAGCCCTGTGGCACGCTGCCGAACGAACAACGTTGTTCACAGAAGTCGATCCCAATCAGAAAGAGCGCATCATTTTGTCGCTGAAAAAGGCCGATCATGTGGTTGGCTACATGGGCGATGGGATTAATGACGCGCCGGCTCTCCACGCAGCAGATGTCGGCATTTCGGTTCATACTGCCGTTGATGTCGCCCGTGAAGCAGCCGATTTTGTGCTGCTGAGACAGGATTTATCCGTCTTAAAACAGGGGATCATTGAGGGGCGTAAAACATTCAATAATACGCTCAAATACATATTCATGGCGACCAGTGCCAACTTTGGAAATATGTTCAGCGTCGCGGGAGCTTCCCTTTTTCTACCCTTCCTGCCGCTGCTGCCGAAACAGATTCTGCTGCTTAATTTCCTGACCGATCTACCGGAACTTGCGATTTCCAATGACAATGTGGATGATACAGCAGTGCAGAAGCCTCACCGGTGGAATATCGGGTTCATCCGCCGTTTTATGATTGTATTTGGCATTCTCAGTTCGGTATTCGATTACATCACCTTTGGTGTCCTGCTGCTCCTGCTCAGTGCAGATACCGATCTGTTCCGCACCGGTTGGTTTATCGAGTCGATCATTTCTGCCCTATTGGTGGTTCTGGTTCTGCGAACCCGGCTTCCCTTCTTCAAATCACGTCCAGGGCGCGCTTTGATTGGGGCAACTCTGATTGTTGCTGTCACGGCTCTGGTGCTTCCCTTTTCACCGCTCGCCCCATCACTCGGCTTCCAGGCGCTCGATTTTCGATCTCTGCTGCTCATGATCGGGATTGCACTGTTGTATTTCATGACTGCTGAATTTGTGAAACGCTGGTTCTTCCGGAAGTTTGCAGAATAGTTTGGGGACATCACCTATCTACTGAGTGGTGTAGATTCGGCGTTCCGGCAGTAATGGACAGGCAAGTGCTGTCGTGTCGTGACATGCGCTGCAATTCAAGCTTTCGCTTGGCTGTACGCTTGGCCTGTTCGACCTTATTGAAACCAATCCATGCGCAGCACATTTCATCATCGAATGCGCCAATGATGATCGTAGAAAAAATCAGGCTTGCAGCGACATGCAAAACGAAAAGGCGCAGGGTTATCACCCCACGCCTTCGATACTGCTGTGTAGCTGTTTATCAGGCGGCGTCTTCAGCGTCTGCAGGTTCGATGAGGAGGATAGCGGCGTTGCCAGCATCCACCTTGACTTCGCTGCCGTCCTGCATCTCAACTTCGTAGACGAGGAACCCGTTTTCGTCGTCGATCTTCACCTTGACCGCCACGCTGCCAGTCTCGGTTTCCGCAGCGGCACGCGCGGCTTCAGGAGTCACCGTCGCCAGGCTGATCAGCATCGCACATTCTTCGGCGTCAGTCATCCCGTCAAACTGCGCTTCGTCCAGCGCAATGCTGCCCGTGAAAGCTGCTGTCTCTGCTGCATCTTCATGATCCGCTTCGCCTTCGGCGTCGATTTCATCTTGATGACCCTCTTCGTGCTGGTTCTCGGTATCTGCCTCAGTATCTGCCCCGGACTCCTGAATGTCGTGCTGTTCACCCATGTCGTCCTCAACTTCGCTGACATCCTGGGATCGTTCGACATCGGCTTCCGAATCTCTGTCAGCGCCAAACAGCACACAGGCATCCGCCGATTGAACCTGTGCGGGCCGCTCCGCCTGAGCGAAAGATGGCAGAACATTGAACTGCCCCACCCCTATTGTCAGCAGCACCCCCAGCGCCAGAGTTGTCAACTTCGTCTTACGTTCCATTGTGATTTGCTCCTTGTCATCTTCTCTCCAGGTCATTTGCCTGGGCTGACTTCATCCTTGAGGAGTAAAGTTAAATCGCAATTAGATGGTTATGAAGTGGGCAAAGTCACGATGAATGTCGATCCGCTGCCAATCGTGCTGGATGCATCTATCTGCCCACCATGCAGATGTGCAATCTGCTGAGAGATCGCCAGCCCCAGACCAAAGCCCCCCTGTTGACGTGAGCGCGCGCGATCAACACGATAGAAGCGATCGAAGATATGGGCGAGGTGTTCTGCCGAAATACCGATCCCGGTATCCGTGATGCGAAGCTGAAGCGTGCCATCCTGCTGACTCAGCGAAACTGTGATACTGCCGCCTTCTGGCGTATATTTGATGGCGTTATCGAGCAGGTTTACGACCAACTGAATGATGCGGTTTTCATCCAGCCATGCCGTTATGCCTTCCTGAATATTGCGCTCGATGTCAATTCTCTTTTCACGTGCAGCGAACTGCATCTGATCGGCAACGGTTTCGACAAGCACTGAGACATCACAGACCTGTCGGCTGAGCTGAAAGTTCGAAGTATCCAGGCGGGCCAATGTCAGCAGGGTGGTTGTCAGTTTTGTCAGGCGTGTCACTTCCGACCGCAGATTGTCCAGCATTGCATGGTATACCTCTGGCGTGCGCATCTGTTCGAGCGCGACATCCAGTCCTGTCTGGATGATGGCAAGCGGCGTGCGCAGCTCGTGCGCGGCATCCGCTGTGAACTGTCTCTGCCGCAGAAATGCCGCCTCAATGCGGTCAAGCATCTGATTGAAGACTGCACCAAGCTGTCCGATTTCGTCATTGGGCAGTTCAGTCGTGATACGTGTAGAGAGATCGTGCTCGTCCATCGAACGCGCGATCTGGGTGAGCGCCTTGATCGGCTTCAGCGCACGCTGTGCGATCAGCCAGCCGATACCACCACCAAGACCAGCAGTCACAAAGGCAGATATGATGACCAGATTGATCAGTTGAAGCTGAGTCGCCTCAATATCGCTCAGAGATTGCCCGACCTGAAGTGCATAACGTCCATCTCTATCGATGCGCTGCGAGTAGACGCGGATTGCTTCTACCGGTGAAGTCTCAGCTCTCAGCGTTTCGAAAGCCGCATGATCCGATAACGGATGGATGGGTACACCGTAGTCAGTGTTTTCAGCGAGGATACGTCCAGTGCCCGTATCGACAACGCGAACGAAAAACAATCGATCACGGAGAAACGTTTGTGCCGCAATTCCGCTGTCATCGAACTGAAAGTTGATGTCGTTTTCATTAAAGTCTTCACCGTTGTCCAGCATTGCATTCACCTGCGTCGCGACTGTAATCAGGTTGTTGTCAAGCTGGGTGATCAGTCCTTGCAGCGTGAACTGATAGAATGCAACACTCAACCCAATTTGAATGATCGTCAGCAGGCTGGCAGCAAGCAGCGCCAGCCGACTACGCAGTGACTTAGGTGAGAGTCGCATCCACCAGTTGATACCCGGTGCCGCGTAACGTGCGGATGTATTTATCTTCGTATTCATCATCGATCTTTCGTCGCAGATAACGGATGTAAACGTCCACGACATTTGACTCCGGCGTGTAGTCGTAACTCCACAGATGTTCGATAATGAGCGTCCGCGACAGCACCTGATTGGGGTGAAGCATCAGGAATTCCAGCAGTTCGTATTCCTTGGCCGTCAGCTCAATTGTCTTACCCGCACGTCGCGCTGTGTGCGTCACGGTGTCGAGTTGCAAATCACCGACAACCAGAAGCGATGCAGAATGAGGGCTATCGCGGCGCGTGAGCGCTCGCAAACGCGCAAGCAGCTCACGAAACGCAAATGGCTTGACCAGATAATCATCTGCACCGCTGTCCAACCCATTTACCCGATCATCAATGCTGTCACGGGCCGTCAGCATCAATATCGGGGTTTGAATGCGACGGTTCCGCAGCAGTTGGCACAGTTCCATTCCGTTGATTCCGGGCAGCATTACATCCAGGATCAGCACATCATATGGAAAGTTCAGCGCCCAGTGCAGGGCATCCTCACCATTATCGGCAGTATCCACTGCGTAGCCATGCTCCTCAAGTCCCTGCTTGAGAAATGTCGACATTTTGACTTCGTCTTCCACCAGAAGCACGCGCATAAGTCACCTGTTGCTTCTTCAACACAACAGTATTGTTCAGAGCCAAAGTTAAACATAAATTAAATGCACCTCCTCTGGATTATATTTGTTCATTGAGAGACAGAGTAATCGCTTATATGAAATATGAGCGTCGTAGAGAATCGCTCTTTCGGTGGTGTACACATCACCTGTTGTATCACAGAGTTTGTATGGATTGCCCTGTGCGAGACATTCTGAATACGCCGTTCCTGCTCGCCAACTTTGTCCATAAGTCCGCCTAAGCTATCAGGCGGACTCACTTCAGACGGGTGTAACTGCTAGCTAGCGCGTGAGCAAATACGCGATCAGATCACGGATCTGCGCTTCGCTCAGGCTTCGTTCATAGATATCAGGCATGACGTTCTGGAAGCCTTGAACCACGTAAGCTCCCGGCTCAATAATGCTGATGTACAGATATTCTGCCGCTGACATACCCTCCTGGCGGCTTTGAGCACGTGCCGCAATGCCTGCTATCCCTGGACCGACAATCTGCGAGTCATTGAGCGCATGGCAGGTCGAGCAGGAAGGCATCCCGCCGACAGACTGCGTAAATAGCTGCGCGCCGCGCTCAGGATCGCCTGCGTCGGTGTCCGCCGGAACAGCGGGCTGAGCCGTGGAAGAGATTTGGTTTGAGCGTACGCGCCCTTCATCCTGAACACTTGCAGCGTTACAGGCAGAAAACAGGAAACTCAGCGCGAGTATTGCGACAATTCGCTGCCAGGGCAATGTATGGATATTCATCCGGTGACACCTTTGGGTTAATTACTCAGTCTGCGCTTCAGGTCGAGGGAGATGCCACGTCGATTTGGCAAGGTGCAGCGCGATCCAGAACAGCAGCAGCGCGTTGACGGCGTGCAGCGCTCGGAACACCGTCGGCAGCCCCAGCGTCGGGAACACGTGGATCATCGCGTACTGCATCACGTACAGCACCAGCAGCAAAATGCTGAGCAGCACAAAACGTTTCCGCAGGCGAGCAGTGAGGCTGACCGCGATCATCAGGATGGGAAGTGGCCACATCGCTTCCCCCAACGAGCGGTGATCAATCAGATAGTGGGCTTCCACCAGCAGGGTAGCTCCGGCAAAGAACACTTGCAGAATGACCGCGCCAACGAACAGCAGCGCCAGTACCAGGTAGAGGGCGCGCAGCATAGAGACACGTCCTGAGACTGTCTGGCGTTCGGATACCAGCACATCACGTTTCAACGGTGTAGTTGTCATGATTACGATCTCCCTTGCATACTACGAGTACGCTCGACATAGAGCTGCGCCTGTTCGGGCAGTTCATCGGCTTTAAGACCTGGCGCAGGCTTGAGCGACATCCATTTGCCCTGTGACATGGCCCCAATGACCAGAGCTGCACTGACGAGCACGATATTCTTGAGGATGTACTGACCTTCCATCGTTGGAACCGTCGGGAACTGAACCCAGGTTTCCTGTGGAAACATCCGAACAGCAGCAGCAGCGTTACGCGCAGATAGCGGTTGGTCATCAGTCCCAATCCGATTAAACATTCCCAGACCGCCAGAATGGGCAGTGACAGTGATGGCTTCATAATGCCAAACGTCAGCGTTTCGATGGTGCGTGTAGCAAGCTCCTGAGCAGGACTCACGTCAGGAAAGAACTTGAGTACACCGAACCAGAAAAACACGACTCCCAGGCAAATACGCAGCAGCGCGACGCTGAAACGTGCTGTGCCAGCGGGCAAAGGGGTATTGGCTTTTTCCAGCCAACCGTTGAGGTACTGCATCTTACTTCCTCATCACTCATTCAACAGATTTTTCGGCTGTCTGTAGGCAGTTATTTCGCCAGTCAGCCGAAGTGAACCTATCGTATGAGGATAGGAGAAGCCCGTAATCACCCGAAACAGGTGATAACGCAGAGGTGGGCAGGCGGTGAAATCAAAAGGGGAAAGAGAGGCGGGCGAAGCGCCTCTCAGCGAATCTAACGGCTACAGCAAGTTGAGCGCGCGCGCCATTTCGCGCGCTTGACGGCGGGAGTTGATGTTAAGCTTGTCGTAGATGTTCTTGACCTGTGTTTTGATGGTGTTGATCGACACGCCCAGCGTGTCGGCAATATCCGGGTTGGACTGCCCTTCAGCGATCAAGAGGAACACGCGCTGCTCCTGCGGGCTGAGTGGGTCGATAGTCGCCAGTACTTCCAACCGCTCCGAGAGCGCATTGCTGCTGTGATCGTGCGCCAGTTCGCGCAGCAGACGATGGACAAAGTTCGTCAACTCCAGATTATCACCTGTCGAACCCCCCCTGAGCAGCAGCGCCATTGCTTCGCCTTCCTGTAGAAATGGACGGATATATCCGGCTCGATAGGCAAATTCAAGCGCGTGCGACAGGGTCGTGTATGCCTGCGGCAGCGCTCGATCAACGGCGTATATCAGTGCTTTCAGAATCAGGATTTCCAGCTCAGAGCGGGTGCGCTGCCCACTCGTACAGCGGCAGTGCCAGGGTTCCAACAGATCAGATGCGGACGCTGTTTTCCCTTGCGCCAGCAGTAAACGCGCCGTGACTAATGCTTCACGCTCCTGCTGAAGCAGAAACGGGCTGCTTTCCTTTTGCTGAAGCGCCACATACCAGGCGTTGGCTGCCGAGATGTCACCGGAAATCAGCGCCAGCAGCGCCCCCCACGCACGCAGCGTGCGGACATGTACCGCCATATCCACTCTGGATGCAAAGGCTTGCAGCAAATCGCGCGCTCCGTCTGTGTCTCCCCACACATGCATCAGCCGTGCGCGCAGGATCGCCGCATCCACCAGCATATGTTTATCGCCCACGCTCTCGGCAGTCGTGAAGGCTTTCAGCACATCGCGTTCTGCTCGTTCAAGGTCGTTGCGCTCGAAGGCG
>SZPD01000294.1 GCA_030263515.1 Anaerolineae bacterium CFX9
CGGCGGGGGCGTGAGTCGCGGTCGCCTGCTGAGGGACGGTCGTCGCGCTCCCAACGCGGCTTTGAACTGCGCTCTGCCGGGTAGCCGCGGTCATCGTCATATCCACGTCCGCCTGCTGAGGTGCGCCGTGAAGCAGGGCGTGGGCTGTCGCTTTGGCGGGATGGACGCCCAGCCGTCGAACGCCGCGGCCGTTCCGGCGCTTCCTGTGCGTAACGCTCGCTCCGGCGGCGCTGCTGGGTTTCCTTACGCTCGCGCTCGATGCGTTTTTGTTCGGAACGCATCTTCATAATCTCGTCATATTCCGAATCGGGGGTAGACAGCAGCGTCAGCTCGTCCGGCGTCAGCCTGCGCCATTCACCTTCTCGCAGTGGGTCCAGCGGTAACAGACCGATATGCGTCCGGGTGAGCTTCAGCACGCGGTGACCCAGCGTATTCGCCATGCGCCGGATCTGCCGTTTGCGCCCTTCAACCATCATGATGCGCAGTATGGTCTGGCGCGTGCCCGCCTCCACAATTTCGACGGAACACGGCGCGGTCTTGACCATTTCGCCATCCTCGTCGATATACATCCCCTCCCGCCACTTGCGCAGCGAGTCGGGCGTGGGCAGCCCGGTGATCTGCACACGGTAGGTTTTGGTGTGACGGAAGCTCGGATGCGTGAGCTTCTGTGCAAGTTCGCCGTCGTTGGTCAGGACGACGAGACCGTCGCTGTCCGCATCCAGCCGACCGATCAGATGCAGCCGCCCATCAAACGGTACGTAGCTGAACACTGTTCTGCGCTCATCGGAGCGGTGGGGCAGGGAGGTGGACAGAACGTTCTTGGGCTTGTTGAGCGCAAAGTAGACTTTTTCTGTCCGGTTGGGGCGGAGGCGCTCGCCATCCACCTCGATAACATCAACCGCGGGATCCGCTTTATCGCCCAGCCCGGCAATGGCCCCGTTCACGCGGACGCGCCCCTGTTCGATCAATTCCTCGCACGCGCGGCGTGAACCATAGTTTGCAGTTGCGAGGATTTTCTGTAAGCGTTCCTTCACGGCTGTATTGTCAATTCTGTGTATTATCGACGATGCCCGACATTATATCATGCGAAGGCCGCCGCTCAGATAGGCAGCCTGATGCCGGTTACGACGGATTATCCTTCAGCGGCTCGCTCAGGGTGACGCCGGTCAGCGATTCGTAGACCGAGATGATGGCGCTGTTATCCAGTTCTCGGTTGCCCTGTTCGAGCATCGCCGTATAAAGCTGCATGACGACTGCCGACATCGGCAGCGGGATTCCGTAGGTTTTGGCGGTATCCATCACGATACCCAGGTCCTTATGCTGCATATAGGCTTTAAAGCCCGGCGCACGATTCCCCGCGAACAACCGCGGCGGCTTGACATCCAGCGTCCACATCTGCGCCGCGCCGCTTTTGATCGCATCCACAACCCGGCTGGGATCGACACCCGCTTTCTGTGCGGTGATCAGGGCTTCAGCCATCGAAACCATCTGCGCGCCGACGATGATCTGGTTGCAGACTTTGGCGATCTGCCCGGCTCCGGGTTCGCCGACCAGCACCCACGCCTTGCCCATCGCCTCGAACAGGGGTACGGCACGGTTGAACGCCGCCTCGCTGCCGCCCACCATGATCGTGAGCGTGCCGTTGCGCGCGCCGACATCGCCACCGCTCACCGGGGCATCGAGTGCATCGATCCCGGCTTCTGCCAACCGTGCCGCCAGCAGACGGGCTGTTTCAGGCTTGATGGTGCTGTTGTCGATATAGATCAGCCCCGGATGCGCTCCTTCGATGATCCCGTCATGACCGAGTACGACCTGCTCGACATCCGGTGAATCCGGCAGGTTGGTGAATACGAAATCAACCTGTGCGGCGACCTCGCGCGGGGAAAATGCGGCGACCGCGCCCTCGCTGACAAGCTGATCAACGATCGCCCGGCTGCGATTGTGCACTACGAGCTGGTGACCCGCCTTCATCAGATTGCGCGCGATCGCCGCGCCCATAATGCCCAGCCCGATGTATCCGACTTTCGCCATGACGTGATTCCTCCTGTTGAGTGCGGTATACGAATATCAAAATGTCTGATCAGCTTTTCCGGCTGACGCGGAACTGAAGCGGCGTGCCAACCAGCAGGCGGGTCTGCGCCTGAAGGGTTGGAATGGCGACGAGAAACAATGTCAGAACGGGCAGAAGCGGGAAACTCAGCAGCGTCATGAGGCGGTCTCTCCATGTCGCTTTTGTCGTGCGCGGCGGCCGGGTGATGACATCCTGATACCAGAACAGGATACCCAGCACTGTCACCAGCCCGAAGGCAATCTGGATCAGGATGAAGGTTGGGCTGATCGCGCCCGGCGCGATCATTTCCTGCAGGATGTGTGGATGCAGCAGCAGCGGGAGCTGCGATCCAACCGTCATGACGACCCATCCCGCGCCAGCCAGCAGGATATCATGGGCGATGCGCAGAAGCAGGCGCAGAGCGGGGAAGAAGCTCATCTCCGGGTGCTCCAGCATTTTTGCTATCATGTAGCCCACTTCCTTGCTTCCCCAGGCATGCCGCAGTGTCTGCTGATAGCGGTTCTTGAGCGCCTCCCACAATGTATCGCCGGTGACCGCTTGCGCCAGGAAGGGCAGAAAGACACGCTCAAGCTGCACAGCGCCTCCGCGCGCAGCATACGCCTTGATGAACATATGCCATTCATCGGCGATCACGTCAGAGTCCCAGTAGCCGCTGGTATCCAGCAGCCTCAGGCTGAGCGAATAGGACGACATGGGCATTGGCTTCCACCACGGAGAAGCCAGGTATGCCAGCTCGAATGCGCCGGAGTAGGCGTTCACGATGCGCAGCAGCGGGCTGATTTCCCAGATGTTGCCGTGATAGCGGATCGGAGCCTGCCAGAAGCGGAGATGCCGCTGCGGATTCAGCGCGAACAGGGCAGTCAGGGCATAGAAATGCTGTGGATGCCACAACGTATCGGCATCCATGGTCGTCACGAGGATGTGATCGAGGTTATATCCAAGCTCATCCACCAGTTTTCGCCTGATCCAGCGCGAAGCCCATGCTTCATTGGCAGACTTGCACTGCATTTCACCCGGCAGCCCGCGCGGATGCACCGTGAAAAAGAAGTGCCTGAAGTGATCTCGCCAGCGCGCCTGAAGCCGTGCCGCTTTCTCGTCACTGCCGTTTTCGGCAGCCTCCATCGCAAGGACGATCGAGATGCGGTTGACCGCATCGTATTGGGCGGCAAGGCTTTCCAGCGTGCGATCAAGGACGGACTCAGGTTCCTTGTATGCTGGAATGATCACGACGTGGTGAACCTCATCCCAGCCGAGCGAGTCGCTGGTGCGCTCATTCAGATAGTGCTGCCACCAGTCGATTTTTTCCCATTGGCGGATCTTGCGAAGCCCGATGAAATTCGCCAGCCCTGCCATGAGAAATCGGATAGCGGCGTAAAGCGCGACACAGGCGGCGATCAGCAGTAAGGTTCTGGGAAAGGCGACGGCAGCGGCGATACACAGCAGCAGCGCCGTCCACGCGAGAAATCCGGGGATGCCGTCCAGAACGCGCTCCGGAATCGCCGGCGGCGGCGTGCCTGCCCAGATTGACTGACCGACCCCCAGTTGGACGTTGTTGCGCCGTCCACCGCCTGAAAGATAAGGCACAATTCCTCGTCGAATACGATCATCTGTGCAAATTGGCGCAAACCCAGCCATCTAGGATACCACAGGCGTATCTGTCTCCCAACCGTGGCCCACGTGATAAATTCGCAGTGACCGCCCCGTAATGTTAAAATCGTACTGCTGAGAAGGATGGCTTGATCATGGCTGAACGAATCCTCATCATTGATGATGACCGTGAACTCACCCAGATGGTTCAGATGGATCTTCAGGAACACGGTTACGACACGCTGGTATCTTACGATGGGCTGGAAGGGCTAAGGCAGTTTCATGCCGCAAAGCCGGACCTGGTCATGCTCGATATCGCGCTGCCGAATATGGACGGACGCACGGTCTGCCAGCGCATTCGTGAGCTTTCCGACGTTCCCATCCTGATGATGACCGCGCACGCCATCAGCGAGGAAGATATTGTCGCCGGGCTGAATGTCGGCGCTGATGAATATCTCATCAAGCCGCTGCGCAGTCTGGAGCTTCAGGCGCGTATCAAGGCGCTGCTGAGGCGGGCGCGCTTCACCGATACGGATCATTCCCTGCCCACAGGCTATCATGATGAATTTCTCTCCGTCGATGTCCCGCTGCGGCGCGTGATCGTCAACGGCCAGGAAGTGCGGCTGACGCCGACGGAGTTCAAGCTGCTCTCCCTGCTGGTGCAGCATCCCGGTGAAGTGCTGACCTTTCAGCAGCTTCTGGAGCAGGTGTGGGGTTACGAATACAACAACGAGAACCACTACCCGCGTATTTACGTGTCGCATCTGCGCAAGAAGGTGGAGCCGGACGCGAAGAACCCAACGTATATCCAGAGCGAATACGGTATCGGATATCGCTTTGTCAAAAAGGTATAGCCGAGCCTGACTGCTGTTATGGAGCGGCGTACTCGATCGTCAGATTGGGAGTGAACAGCACATCGTCGCCGCTGCCGTTGGTCTGCGAGTTTCGGAAAGCCAGCCGGAACTGTGCCATCGGATCCCCGTCAGAATATAACTGCTGAATATAGTCGGTCACATCAATCGCCGTCGTGCAGTCGGTGGTGGTTGTCAGGATGCGTGCGCCGGCTGAGGGACGGATGTATGAGCGGCTGCCATCCAGGCGACCGTAGGTATCCGCGTATACGGTCAGCTCGCCGAGGGTGGCAAAACCGCTGCCCGACTCATGGCAGGGTTCGAGAGTCAGGCGAGCCTGGGTGACGGTGAAGTTTTCATCGCGCGGGATCGGCAGCCAGAATGAGATGAGCGACTGCATGCGGAGTTCTGTGCCGTTCACAAAGCTGTCGCCCGCGGCAAAGTTCGTGTAGAAGTTGCCGTCATCGCGCAGGGTTCTGGAGCTGACGTGATCGAGCGCTGCGACGTAAGGATGATCGACCCCGCGCGCACCCGGCTGATCCAGCGAGACTTTGAGCCGGAAATCGCCGCTGTTGGGCGCGCCAAAGTAGCGCGTGGCAACCAGCGAGTAGTAGCCGTCAAAGGGCAGGACGTAGCCTTCAACATACGAGTCGATGGTGTAACTGAGCATGTCATCGTCATTCCAGGTCAGCACGTTGCCCACGTTGTCGTACAGGTAAATGCGCGAGTCCAGATCGCCAGTCGCCCTCAGCATCTGAATGCTGATGACATCGCCGGCTGTGCCGCGGAATGTGTAGACCTGCTGTTCCTGTGCTGCGCTGATCGAGCCGCTGACGATCGACTCGTAGACGATGGCGTTCGAGAAAGCTCCAACCTGCGGCTGATCGGCGCTGCCTTCTGAAAGGGTGAGCTGGAAGCCGCCTTCACTGAGTCCGGCGACGCCGCCAAAGCGACCAGCCATGACAAAATAGCGTCCGCTTTCTGGAAGTTCCAGCCCGCGAATCTCGGTCATTTCTGCGCC
>SZPD01000295.1 GCA_030263515.1 Anaerolineae bacterium CFX9
GACCACCTTCACGCTGCAATCCGCCAAGCGCAAACTGACGACGACGCATCGCCCCCTGCCGAAGTGGGCGCGCTTTCCTGCCGGGACGCTGGTTTATCTGTCAAAATCAGATGTGGATGCGCACGGCATGGTCGCCGTGATCTGCGGCGACGAGCCTTCCGGTCCCCGTTATGATTATGCCATGAGCATCCTGTTTGCCGGGCTGTGGCATGATCTCGCCGGGCGGTCGTTCACTGACAGCCGCCTGATCGAGATCGCCGACCGCGTCGTGCGCGAATACGTCGGTATCGGAGTGTAGACCCGTGCGCCTGCGCGCCTGCCTGATCGCCAACCGCGGAGAGATCGCCGTCCGGATCATCCGCGCCTGCCGTGAGCTGGGCATTCGCGCTGTTGCCGTTTATTCTGAAGTCGATGCCGGCGCTGAACATGTGCGGCTGGCCGATCAGGCATTTCTGATCGGCGGCCCGGCGGCGGCAGACAGCTACCTCAACATTCCGCGCCTGATCGAAGCGGCGCAAGCGGCTGACTGTGATTGTGTGCATCCCGGCTATGGTTTTCTGAGCGAGAGCGAACAGTTCGCCCGCGCTGTGCAGGAAGCAGGACTGGTGTGGGTGGGCCCTCCACCGGATGCCATCGAGGCGATGGGCGTCAAGACGACGGCGCGCGCCATTATGGAAGCGGCCGGCGTTCCGCTCGTTCCCGGTTTTCAGAGCGAGACAGCGCAGGATGAGCTGATGGCGGATGCTGCGGCATACATCGGCTATCCGATCATGGTCAAGGCGGCGGGCGGCGGCGGTGGAAAGGGCATCCGCGTCGTCTATACGCCGGACGAGCTGTACCCCGCACTCGACTCGGCACGCCGCGAGGCGCAGAACGCTTTCGGCGATGCACGTATCTTCCTAGAAAAATTCATCGAGCAGGGACGGCATATTGAAGTGCAGATCGCCGCAGACCGATATGGACGCGCTGTCCACCTGTTTGAGCGCGACTGCTCGGCGCAGCGCCGCCATCAGAAAGTGATCGAGGAAACGCCCGCGCCGCACCTCGATGCCGAACTTCGGCAGTTGATCGGTGAATCGGCGGTCAACGCCGCGCTGGCGGTGGGCTATGTCAATGTCGGCACTGTGGAATTCATCCTCGATGCCGACGGACAGTTCTACTTTCTGGAGATGAATACCCGGCTTCAGGTTGAGCATCCCGTGACAGAACTGGTGACCGGCATTGACCTGGTCAGGCTTCAGTTCAGTATCGCGCAGGGCGATCCGCTGCCTTTCCAGCAGCGCGATCTTCACCAGCGCGGCCATGCCATTGAGGCGCGCCTGTATGCTGAAGACCCGGAGACCGGTTTCCTGCCCAGCACGGGGACGATCACGCTGTTCAGACCGCCCGCTGCGCCGGGGGTGCGCGTCGATTCCGGCGTCGTGAGCGGCGACACGATCGGGATTCACTACGATCCCCTGATCGCCAAGATCATCGTCTGGGATACCACCCGCGAAGATGCACTTCGACGAATGGCGCAGGCGCTGCGCGAAACCGTCGTCCTAGGTACGACGACGAATCTGCGGTTTCTGCGCGCGCTGATCGCTCATCCGCGTTTTGCTGCCGGCGGGATCGATACACATTTCATTGATGATTACCTGCCTGAGCTGATTCCGCCGGCAGAGCCGCTGCCGCTCGCCGCGCTGATTGCCGCCGCGCTGCTGGAGTCCGGCATGGAGGCATCCGCGCCGCCCGGCATGGCTGCATCGTTGTTACAGCATGATCCCTGGTCTGCCCGCGATTCGTTCCGTCTTGGCGGGCAGCCATAATTCCCTGCCGAGAGGAGCCGCCGGATGAAGCCGCCGCCTATTCCCTATGAGCATGTCCTTGCCCTGCCATTCATGCTGCGTGAGATTATCCCTAATGCCTACCGCGACGAGAACAATCATATGAACGTCCGCTGGTATATGGCGATTTTTGACCAGGCGGGCTATCCGTTCGTGGCGCAGTTCGGCATCGATAATGATTTCCACATGAAATACGGCACAGGCGGTTTTGACCTCGAACATCACCTGCATTACCTCAACGAGGTCGGCATCGGCGATACCGTGGCGGTTTACGCGCGGGTACTCAACCGGACGCCCAAGCGCATTCACTACATGATGTTCATGGTCAACGAAACGCGCGGCAATATCGCAGCGACATTTGAGTGCGTCAATTCGTTTGCGGATATCGTCGAGCGCAGGACAGCGCCCTATCCACCCGCTATCGCCGCCCGCATTGACGCCATGCTCGCCGAGCATCAGGCGCTGCCGTGGGAAGCCCCCGTATGCGGCGTGATGAGCGCGTAAGACGGCTTTTCTATACCACCAGCGCGAACGCCAGCCCGTCGTAACCTTTCTGCCCCACCGTCTGAATCGCGGCAGTGATCAGATGCGGGTGCTGCGCCATCGCGTCCAGCGCCGCCCGAACACCGCGCACGCCGTCATCTGTGCTGGCCGCATCGGTCACCGCGCCATTGCGGACAACATTGTCGACGATGATCAGGCTGCCGGGCTGCGTCATCTTCAGCGCCCATTCCAGATAGGCCGGGGTGCTGACCTTATCTGCGTCGATGAAGACCAGATCGAACGGGCCCGCGCCAGCGGCATGAAGCTGGGGCAGGGTTTCATGCGCCGAGCCGACGCGGAGATCGATCTTCCCGCTGACACCGGCACGGTCAAAGTTCTGCTGTGCGACAGCAGCGTGTTTGGGATCGATTTCGAGCGTGACGACGCGGCCGTCATCGGGTAGTGCGCGCGCCAGCCAGATCGTGCTGTAGCCCCCCAGTGTGCCGATCTCCAGTACAGTGCGGACGCGGTGGGAACGCGCCAGCAGGTAGAGCAGCTTGCCCTGCACAGGGGCGACGTTGATAGCCGGCAGCCCGGCAGCGGCAGAGTCGGCGAGAGCGGCTTCCAGGGCGGTATCTGCCGGAACGAACAGGTCAGCGAAGTAACGATCGACCTCAGACCAGGTGTTGGACATGGGGACTCCATCATGCATGGATACGGATTGAGGCGGCACGGCTGGATGCCTGAGCAGAGCAGAGGATCGATGCTGCCGCGGCTGATGGAGAGTATAGCATGATGCTGAATGGCAGTATCCTGCCGCTGCATACCATAGACATTCTGGCAAAGAATGTTTTTGCATCCCCCAGATTAAAGGATGCCTGTCGTCATTGATAGTACATATCGATCAAGCCCGGTCAGCCTGGATCCTTTCATTCTGCATGCCTGCCAATGATATAAAACACCGGTGAGCGCGCTGCTCGCCGGTGTTTTTGGAGCGAAATTGAACCGCTGCGATCGATCTCAGCCGCCGACAGTGCCGGGCAGGCTCAGATCTGCGGAGGCGATATCACTGACGCCGGTGACGCATAGAAAGGGATCATGCAGGTTGGCGTTGACGCGCAGCCCCGCGGTAACGCCGTCAAAGTTGAATGTTTCCGCGCCGCCGACATCGGCATGCGGCACTGTGACCACGATTTCAGAGCGGAGGAGTTCAAGATCGTAGTTGGGGCTGGAGATGAGCAGCGGCAGCTCTGGCCAGGTGGCCGGGAGCGCTGGCGTTTCGCCTTCGGGAATATCCCGCACCTTCAGCCCCCCTTCTCCGCAGGCTTCATCCCCCGTCAGCACCACCCAATGACTGTGCCATTCCGCGCCATCATTGGTGAGGTCGCCATCATTATCTTCATCCCATAACGGCGTATCATCGAAATCCGGGTGTGAGGTGACTGCAAGCGCCAGAATACCTTGCCCGGCTTCAAAACCGACTGTGGACGAGTCGAGGGAGGTCGGCCAGACATAGCTCAGGACTGGCGCTCCGGGAACTTCGCCTGTGGCTTCCGGGATGATCGAGCCTGCTTCGCCGCGTACAATCAACTGGAAATACAGGTTGGAACCAAAGCGGCTGACGCGGGCATAAACAATATCGAAAGCCGCCTCGACAGACTCGTTTTCCGGCGAACTGATACTCACGTCGTCGTTGTGCGCCAGTGCTGGCAGGGCGATCAAAAGCACGGTGACGAGAATCAACACAAAACGCATCGTCATGACAAGCTCCTCAGATTCACAATGGTCGTTGCATGCACTTTACAAACGGAGTTAAAATTAGTCCAACAGATAGAAAAGATGAGATGGATTAGCAGGGCTAATGTTATGGAGCTAAGGCAACTGCGCTATCTGCTGACCATTGCAGAAACGGGTAATTTCACCCGCGCCGCAGAACAGCTTTACGTCACACAGTCGGCGCTGTCTCAGCAGATTCAATCGCTTGAGCAGGAAGTCGGAGCTGTGCTGCTCGACCGCTCAAGGCGCGGCGCGCGGCTGACAACAGCGGGCGAAATTCTGAGCCGCCATGCTGAACGTATCATGGTTGAGATCGATCAGGCGTCCATCGCGCTGCGCGAGCTGAATGGTCTTCAGCGCGGAGAACTACGCCTCGGTGTCGTACAGACGGTCAACAGCTATTTCATCCCCACACTGATCACAGAGTTTGCGGCGCGCTATCCGGATGTCCGCCTTCAGGTAGAGGAACTCTCCGCAGACGATATCGAGAGCGGGCTGGAAAATGGCGACTTGCAGGTGGGGATCAGCTTCGTTCCACCGACGCTGCATTCCATCAGATATGCCGATCTGTTCACAGAAGAACTGACGCTGGTGATTCGGCGTGATCACCCGCTGGCGAAAGCGCATTCCGTGCCAGTTGCAGCGCTGGACGGCATGACGCTGATCATGCTGGCGAAAACATTCTGTACCCGAAGGCTGTGGGAGGAAAGCGCGCGCCTGGTCTCCGCGGTTCCCAGGATCGCGATGGAAATCAATACCGTCAGCGGAATATTGTCAGTGGTTGAAAAGACAGGCATCCCTACAGTGCTGCCCGGCAGCGTGGTGAGAGGGAATGCAGCGCTGATCGGCGTTCCTCTGTGCGATCCAGTGCCTTCACGGAAGGTTGGCGTGATATGGAATGCCGGATCCTATCTGTGCGCCGCATCACGGGCGTTCATCGAGATCGCCGGGCAGACCTCAACCCCTGGGGAATAAAAAAACAAAAAACCAGCCGTTCGGCTGGTTGGTTGTGCCTGGAGGGATTCGAACCCCCGACTTTCTGCTCCGTAGGCAGACGCTCTATCCGCTGAGCTACAGGCACATGAACGTGTTGATCAATGTATCACAGGCTAAGGTGCCGGTCAAGACTGAGTGCCGCGTTTCGCTTCCGTGTGCTTGAACAATGTGCCGATGTATAGCCATAACAATGAAATAGATTAGCGGGTTTATTTTTCGTTAATTCTTTACGGGAATTTCATCATATTCGTGCTAGCATGAAATCAGCAGGCTAACTAGCGATATAACGAGCAGAAAAATACAGCAGCATGGCGAATATCCTGATCGTAGATGACGAAGATGGCTTCCGGCATATTTTGCAGATTGTGCTGCGGCGCGGTGGGCATGAAACCTGCGAGGCGGCGAAT
>SZPD01000296.1 GCA_030263515.1 Anaerolineae bacterium CFX9
GCCGCTGTAGCCGCTGAAGCGGCAGAAACCGGCGAACAGCTCAAAGTGATCGAATCCATCCGCAGTTATCAGCCGGAAGATGAGGCAGATGACGCTGATGCGCTGGCCGATGAGATGGACACCCAGACGATCACGCCGGTCACGGATGAGGACGCCGATCTGGACGCGCTGATCAAGCAGGTAGAAGAAGATACCTCCAAACTGCGCGCCATCACCGATGCGCAGATCACCGCCGCAGAAGCTGCCGAGCGCGCGCGTGCCGCCAGGGGAACGGATCGGTTTCCACCTCTGCCGGAAGAAGTTCTTGCGCAGGAGGCGTACACGGTTCCCCTGCGCGATCCGCCGAGATCGCGGCAGCGGGGCAGGAAGCCAAAAGGCAAAACCCGTGAGGAACGCATCCGCGAACACGCCGATGAGGTGACGACGCCGGTCGCGGATCGCGGCGGCTGCCTGCGCCCGCAGAATCTTTTTACCATCGGCATGCTGGGTGTGACGGTTGTCATTCTCGGCTACTTTGCCTTCATCTGGCAAAATCCGTACTCGCCGATCAATCCGCTCGCGCCGCTGACTCCGCCGCCGATCATCATCACGGCGACATTCACGCCCTCGCTGACCTTCACGCCAGCGCCCACCGATACGCCCACGCCGACGCTCACGCCGTCCCCCGTCCCGACGGATACACCTGTCCCCACGCCGACTTCTGAAGGCGGTGGTGTGCTGGCTCCGGAGCGGGTGCGGTTCGTCGTCCAGAATAACCGCACACTCTACCTGACCAATCCGGATTCGCGCGGAGCCTGCAACTGGTCGAGCATCGGCGGCACAGTAGTGGATCTGGAAAATCGCGCAGTCCGCGGGTATCGCGTGCAGTTGATCGGGGACGATGTCAACGAGACGCTGGAGACGGGCAGCTCGCCGGGTTTCGGACCGGGCGGTTTCGAATACCAGATCGGGCGCGATGCCGTCGAACTGAGCTTTACTGCGCAGCTCTTTGATCCGTCTGGAGCGCCGGTCTCGGACGTGTACCGGTTCAATACCTCGTCACGCTGCGACTGGAATATCGCCGTGCTGCGTTTTGTCGAGATCCCGCAGTCCGATTCCTAGCCGCTGTGGGGTATGAGCTGTTTCAGGCACGGAGCTGCTCGATGGCGGTCTGCGCGCCGCGGCGCACACTCTCCACCGGGTCGCCCTGCGCGATGGGTTCGAGCGCGGCGATCGCCTCGGCATCTCCGATCGTCGCCAGCGCGTTGGCTCCCAGCCGGCGCAGCTTGTCTGACGGATCGTGCAGCAGTCCACAGGCAGCCTTGTATGCCGCGCGCCCCAGCCTTCCCAGCGATCGCCCCGCCAGAAAGCTCACGCTGAGGTCTTCATGGCGGCACGCCTGCAGCAGGGCGGGGATGGCGCGTGCATCGCCGATGGAACCGAGCGCCTGCGCAGCCGACTCGCGGATGATCCACGGACGGTAACCGTGCGGGGCCTGATCATCCTGTGATGGCGATGTCAGGATGGCGATCAGTGTGTCAACCGCTTCTGCCGCTTTGAGCAGCCCCAATTCATCGATCAGCTTGCAGCGCTGTGTGAAGCTGCGTTCGCGTGGCAGCGCGTCGAGGATCGCCGCGGCGCGCGCCGGGTTGGACTGGAAGCGAAAGGGGTGTATTTCACCGGGGGCATAGCGCGCCAGCCGAAAGCCGAGATCAGGCTGTGTCGTCAGTCCGATGCGTTCCATGCGATCAGCGCCGCGCCGCAGCGGGAAGGATAATGACGGGATGCTGCGGTCAAGGCGTGACCATTCGTAGACAGGGCCCGGCTCAACGCCAGACTGGAACGCCGCCACCAGTTCTGACTCCCGCGGCAGAGAGAAAGGGGCTTCTTCATGAGCGCTCAGCCAGTGGCAGCAGGCGAGCGCATCCCAGTAGCTGATCTGCGTTACAGGCGCTTCATCACCGGCTGTCGCGCTTGTTTTCGGTCGGGAACGCCGCTGGAGCAGCGCATCCAGGCTGTAACGCCACCAGCCATCATCCTGCCAGCCATCCGGCGCGGCTGTGAACGCGCGAAATTCGCCATTGGTGACGGGGCGCGCGGCGATCTCCAACGGGCGTACAGAAAACTGTTCTTCAGCGCGGAGGATTTCGCCCGCCTGCGGACCCTGCTCGATCAGAATCTCATAGACGATACTGACTCTGCCCGCCGGAACGAGCCGCCAATATTCAGACATCGACTGACCTTCTGTAGAGAAACGGTGTCTGAAAAAAGTATACGCTGAAAGAAGGTTTGAAAGATTGTGGACTCGTTATGGAAATTCAGTCAGCGTGAGCGTACCGGGCACAGCTTCCCCCGCGTTGAAGCTGCCGATCCAGATCGAGTAGCTGCCGGGCACGGCTGCCGGGAACTGGAGCATCGGGTTGACGGAGTCGAAGGTGTCATCTGCGCAGCGGTAAACACCCGCCGGATCGCGGACGATCAGCGTGGTATCGCCACCGACACCTTCAAACTGAATGCTCAGGCTGCGCCCACCGCCCCACTGCACGCGGTAATCTGCCTGCCGCGTCACGAAGCCAACGCAGCCGGAGCCGACTGCTGCGGCGTTCACCTCGCCGCCCGCGATCGCGCTGAGCGTATGGCTGCCGAATCCGGCATTCAGGCTGGTCTCGCCATAGTTGGTCAGCGTGAACGGATCGAGGATGCTGTCCCCGGCCGCCTGCGCAGCGCCGCCGTCAGAGGCAGGCGGCGCGGGCGTAGCGATATAGTCAGCAGCGTTCAGCATGGGCGGCGTCAGCATCAGCGGATCGACAGCGGTTGGGAAGGCGTCGATGAACGTCTGCGGCATGGGCGTTGGCGTGGCGAAGCCAAGCGCGTTGGCGATCAGCCCGGTGACCACGGGCATTCGGTTGGGATCGGTTGGGTTGGCTTCCCCCTGTGTCAGGTGCAGCGAGGCGAGGACGAAACCGGGATTGTAGGTTCCGAGCCAGATCTGCGCCAGCCCGGTTGAGAGATTGCCGATCACGTTGATGGTGGGGTTGCGCGTCCCGAAGCTGTCATCCGAGCAGTAGAAACGCCCATCCGGCATCCGCACGACCAGCGTCGGGTCACTGTTTTCTTCTGCCCCGATGGCGAAGAAGCGCAGATAGGCTTTGGGATCCGTGATATTGAGGACGGCCGTCGGGCTGGCAGCATAATAGCCGACGCAGCGCTGCGCCGGAGCAGGCGCGGACAGGGAAGGATTTTCCAGCGCCAGATCGATCTCGCCGCCGCCCGTCACGCCTGAAAAGACGAACGGCTCGGTCAGTGGACTGCCGACCTGCGCCACGATGGCAGCTTCGGCAGACGGGATCAGCCCGCTCAGACTGCCGTATGCCTGGCTGTCGGCGCGGGTGATGAAATCCGGGGTCTGTACCCGTTCGGTTACATACAGCGTGCCGACGATGCGCGCCGAAGCGTCGTCTTCAGACGATACCCAGATGGCGTAATCGCCCTGCGCCGGGTTGATGAACTCCGCCATCGGGTCGAAGTAGCCGGGCGCAAAAGCCCGATTGCAGACAAAGCGGCCGCCGGGATCACGGACGATCAGGGCGGCGTTGGCTCCCTCACTGGCGATGAACAGAAGACGCAGCCGCGTTGAGACGCCGCTCCAGCGGATCACCACATCGGGCTGGCTTTCGGTGTAGCCTGCGCACTCATTGGAAGGAGTCAGCGCGCCGATCTCGATGGTATTGCCCGTAGTGGTATCCAGCGGCGGAACAGGCAGTGATCCGCCGCCGACCACCACACGCCAGAAGGGATCGGGCAGAAAGCCTGCATTCAGCTCAACCACGCCGTGCGACGGCGGCAGGAAAGGATCGAGCGTGGTTCCGGGTTCAGGCGTGGGCTGGGCGGTTCCGAATCCGGTTGGAACCGGTGTCGGCGAGAGTACCGGAATATTCAACTGCGATGCGCCGGGGGTGACCAGGCGGTTGGTCGTCACATACAGATCGCCGTAGACTGGCGAATTCGGCGTGAAGCCGCTGATCCAGACCGTATAGTCGCCGGGGACGGCATTTTCAAAGTCCAGGCTGGGGTTGAAGATGCCGAACGAGTTGTTATTGCACCAGAAATTGCCAGAGGGATCACGGATGACCATGGCGGTGTCCGTCGTGATCGTGTCCGAGATGAAGATGATGCGCATGAAGGGCAGAAAAGTGCCGAGGCTGACGCGCACATCCGGCACGATGCCGATGAAGCCGACGCAGTTGGGACCCAGGTTGCGCCGCGCCGCTTCGACTTCGCCGCCGCCGATGATGCCGGAAATGCGGTAGGGATCAGGCGCAAAACCCGCGCTGATCGGGTAGCTGCCGAACTGTGCCGGCGCTGCTACATCGAGCGGCTGATCGCTTTGAGCCAGCGCGCTCTGCGCTGCCAGCCAGAGGATGAGGAATGAGATCAGAAATCGCATCATTCGCCAATGATACCGCGTCGGGTGCAAACGCGCAGTCTGCCGCAGGGAAATCGCCCGGTTTTTACGTTTCTTCACCCCTGTAGTTCTGGCACAGCACCCGCTAAAATCCGCGTCATGATACGCTTTGATCCCATCCCATACCCGCTCTGGCGGCGGCGCTTTCCTGAACCCCTCCGGCGTCTTCTCCAGCCCGCATGGCGGCTGATCACCCCGGCGGACGCTGATTCTCATCCACCGGCGACGCCCGCGCAGATGACGCATTACCTGACGCGCTGGCGTCTGCTGCCTGACGGCATGAGCGCGTCGGGGGCGCTCACGGCGCTGAAGGCGCTTGCCGATGCGCCTCCACATGTCGAACAGCCCTCCGATGCGCCAGCTCCGGCGTTTTCCGGCCGGCTGCGCCTGCCTGCGCAGTGGGAACCGGTGGAAGCCGTTGTGATCGCGTTTCCCGTGTTGTATCCCCGGCTTTGGGAAACGCATCTGAGCCTGATCGCCGCCATCACGCCGGCAGCCCGCGTGGACGTGCTCATCCCGCATCCCGAATGGGCGCTGCCTGTCACGCTGCTGCTCGATTCGCGCGGCATCGAACGCAGCCAGGTGCGTTTTCTGCATCTGCCGACGGATGATATCTGGGTACGGGATTACGGCCCGGTCGTCGGTTTTGACGCGCAGGGCAGGCGGGCGCTGCTCTCGATCGTGTACGATCCGCTGCCGAACTATGATCAGCGGCGCGATGACGGCATGGCGCTGCGCTATGCGGCGCACGCTGCCATCCCGGCGCGCCGGCTGGCGCTGCACACTGAGGGTGGCAATCTCTGGTCTGACGGGGCAGGCACACTGCTGATGAGCGATGATATCTTCGAACGCAATCCCGGCATGACTTATGAGCGTCTGCTGGCAGATCTGCGCGACGTGTTCCTCTTTGACAAGCTGATCCTGACGCCGTTTCTGGCATATGAGGAAACCGGGCATATCGATCTGTTATGCAAGCTGGCTTCGGCGGATACTGTGCTGATCAGCGCGCCGACGCCGCCGATCAACGGCGCGCGCCTGCGCCG
>SZPD01000297.1 GCA_030263515.1 Anaerolineae bacterium CFX9
GCGTTCCGCTGCCCAAGCTCCAGGCAGGAAGCAGCTTGCTCTATGAGTGTCGGGAAATCATCGGATCCCAACGCCCCTGCTGAACACGGCTGCCTGAGGGTCTGCGCTGATATCGGGACTGCGGTAAATGCAATAGCTGATAAAACGATAAAGGTGGTTATCTGGTATAGCCTCCGGTACATGTTATTTCCTCACTTAAAGATATATCTCTATTGTATTAAGTAACCAGATGTCGAGTCTATTTCGATTATTTCAGTAGTATTGATTCTGCAATGGGATTCTGTTAAAGCTGCGCCCGTTCTTAATGTAAGAGAACGGGCGCAGCCAGTGAATCGTACAGTTCGGAAGGACTTACTGTGCGACCAGCGCGTCGATCGCCGGGAAGAACAGGCCTTCAAGATAGTTGCCACGGTCGAGCGTGGTGCTGAGAAGCACGATCACGTAGGCCGTGCCGTCCTGCTCCGCCAGCGCAACATCCGCCAGCAGCCCTGCGGGGCCTGTGGTCTCGTAGATCGACCACCTCAGGCCGTTCGCCTCAATCTCGGCAGAAGGTGACGGAAATTCCGGGATGCCAAACTGCTGGCTGAGAAGCGACTGCAAGGCAGCCATTGTCATCGGAGCCGACTGCTGAATGATCGCCACCGAACTTGTCGCCGACTCGGCATAGACTCCCGGAGCCAGTTCCTGCCAGCCCGCAGGAATGACACCACGGATGCCAAACGTGCTGCTTTCAAAGGTTTCCAGCCCAATCGACAGCCCCGGCACATTGAATGTCAGTCCCATCGAATCGATGCAGCTTGCATCCGGTTCGCTGGCCGGGTCATCGAGGAACTGATCGAGGATGCCGCGCGCGCATTCGCTGGCGAGTGTCACGCTGTGACCGACGCCGGGGAACGTGTAAACGAAGCTGCTGCTCAGTCCCTCGGCGACGCGCTCGGCGTATTCACGCGGCGTCACCGGGTCGTATTCACCAGAGAAAACCAGCGTCGGAATATCGCTCTCCAGCGGCGTCTTCACGCTCGGATCAAGCGTCTCGACCGGGAAGTTCTCGCAGATGTAGAATGGGCTGTATTCCAGCGCATCCTCAAGGTCAGCGCGGCCGCGATACGGGGGCGGCAGCGCGGCCAGCGCTTCAGCATAGGTCTCGATCGACTCATTGAGCAGGTCTTCTGCGCAGAAGACAGCGTACTGCATGCCGCGCTCAAGCGCTGTGTATGCGACAAGGAACTGACTTTGCAGGGTTTCCGCCAGGCTCAGATCGCCCGCGTCGATGCTGGCGATCGCGCTCGGCAGTGACGGGATGACCGGCGACTGATAGAGAAAGAAAACCACCGTGGACAGGATCGAGTCGCCGTACATCAGCGAGTCATACGTTTCCCCCGTTACAGGGTGAGTCAGCGTGACGGGCACGGGATTATCATTATAGCGCTGGATGACACTCAGCAGCGTATCGCGCAGATCGGGGTAAGCAGCATCGCAGGCGGGATCCGCGGCGCAGGCATCGAGCAGGCGGTCGATGGCGGAGACGGCGGTATCCGCCGTGCCGACGAAGAAGCTGGCATCGAGCGGCAGCACTGAGTCGATGATGACCGCGCGCACACTATCAGGGTGATCGCGCATGACGTGCTGCGCCAGCAGCGAACCGTAAGACACGCCGAGCAGATCGACCTGTTCATAGCCGAGCGCCTCCGCAATGGCGGCGACATCCGCGGCATTCTCGATCGAGTTGTAGGCACTCAGGTTAATGCCCTCATCCGCAAGCCGCTCGCCGCAGGCGATCACCGCTTCTGCGGGAATGCGCAGCGCTTCCTCTGGCGATGGATCGCTCTCCAGCAAGCCGAACATAGCATCGACCCATTCCGGGCAGGCAAGCGCGGGCTGGCTGCGGCCGACGCCGCGCTGATCGAACTGGATCAGTGTGCGACCGCCCACCGCCTGCTGAAAGATGCCTGCGATTGCGCCGGCGTTCGGCGTGGTGATCTCCCCCGGCCCGCCTGAAAGCAGCATGACGGGCACTTCATCCGCATCGCCCTCGGTGATGACCACTGCCAGGCGGATCTCCCGGCTGTCTGGATCGCTGTGGACTTCCGGCACAACGACAAAACCGCAGCGCTGATTGGCAGCTTCCGGGAAGGGGCAGGCGTCCGCCTCGAAGCGCGGCAGCTCGGCTCCCTGCCCCAGCACACGCGCGATGCCCGCGCCGGTGACATAGCCCAGCATCAGCAGAAGCAGCACAATGATGATGGCACGAATACGATACGGTACTCTATGACTCGTCATCCTCATTCCCCTGAAATCGTTGTAAAATGATTTTCAACGCAGTAAAACAGTATCATGCCTGAATGAGTGTGTCAAGACGTTCATAATCATTTTTTAACGTCAGGATGAGCAGTATGAATTCCGAGACTCGAAAGCCCGCGCCCAGCAAAACGATCAGCGATCTGGAGACGCTCAAGGTCTACTTTGACCCGGTGCGCAAGCGGATATTGCAGGAGATGGGCACGCAGCCAAAATCGATCCAGGAGATCGCGCGCGCCCTGAACATCCCGTTTACACGGCTCTACTATCACATCCATCTGCTGGAGAAACATGGGCTGGTCGAACTGGTCGAGACGAGGCAGGGCGCAGGCGTGATCGAGGAGAAATTCTACCAGGTGAGCGCCTATCTGTTTCTGGTCGATCGGGCGCTGATGACGATGGGGACGCCGCAGGGGGATGAAACGCTGGAAGCGATCCTGTCGGTGGTTCTCGATGAGACCAAGCAGGATATCCGCAACAGCCTTGCAGCGGGGGTGATCGACCCCGCCCAACAGATGCCTCACCCGAAAGCGATGCGCCTGCTGCGCCATATCTACCGGCTCAAGCCTGAATACGCGATCGAACTCCAGGAGAAGGTTGTCGAGCTGCTGAAAGCGTACTCCGATTACGAAAACGAAGGCGGGGAAGAGCGGCAGTCTTACGGCGCGATCTTCGTATTGTATCCGTCCGTGTTCACAGACGCTGAAGTGACCAGCGACGGCTTTGACGACGGAGAACCTGACGAGTCCATCAACTGACTTGCAGGCTGCCTCATGGTACGATATGCGCCTGTAAGACGATCCCGAAAGATGGCACAGCTTTGATGACGACCCAGGCAAAACTGCTTCTCCCCCGCTCACGGCGGCGGCGTGACCGACTGATGCGGACACTGCGCGCCCTGTGGCACGACACGGCGGCGCTGTGGAGTGAATTCCGCACGCCGATCGTGACGCTGTTCCTGGCGACGTTTGGCGGCGGCTTGCTCTATGGCGAGCTGTTTTTCATCGCGCGTGGAGAACGTGTGCCTGTCTATGCCCTGCCGCTGGAGATGGTGCAGTTGATGGCGTTCCAGGGCATCTCCGAGGAACCGATCCCGTCAGAACCCTATCTGCTGATCTTCTGGTATATCATGCCCGCGCTCGGCGTCTACGTGATCGGGCGCGGCGCGATCGATTTCGTCCGGATTTTTTTCAATCGCGGTCAGCGCAGGCGCGCATGGGAGGAAGCTGTGGCGGCGACGTATCGCAACCATATCATCGTGCTGGGCGTGGGCAAAGTCGGGCTGCGGGTGATCCGCCATCTGACTTCCATGAATTTTGAGGCTGTGGCGATCGATTCAGATATCCGTCCTGAAATTGATGAGGAATTCAGCCAGCTCGGCGTGCCGCTGATCAGCGGAGATGGACGCCTGCCCATGATCCTTGAGAAAGCGGGCATCCGCCATGCTCAGGGGCTGATCGTCTGCACATCCAGCGATCAGCTCAACCTGGAAGTCACGCTGCGCGCCCGCGATATGAACCCAAAGGTACGCATCGTCGTGCGCGCCTGGGACACACAGTTTGCCGATCAGCTCAAGCGCTTTCTGGATGTGGATGCCGTCATCAGCTCATCGGAGATTTCAGCGCCGGCATTCGCCGGGGCGGCAGTCGGCATCGAGATTGCGCATCTGATGGAAATTCACGGCAAGAGTTACAGCACCATCCGCCTGACGGTCGAACCCGGCTCTTTCCTGGCGGGGCGCACGATTGACCGGCTGCAAAACGATCACGACATGGATATCGTGCTCCACGAGCGCAACGGAGATGTCGCCGTGCATCCCGATGACGATATCGTCGTCAACGTCGGCGACAGCCTGGTGATCTTCGCCCGTCACTCACAAATCGTTGATATCGCCGCGCGCAATCGCTCGCATCACTAGCCCTGCGCGAAGAAGTGATAGGCCAGATCCTGCTCAAAAGTCGCCGCGCCGAGATCATGCAGCGCGCGCAGCACCTGAGCGCGGTGATCCGTGCCATGATTGGCGATATGCAGCAGCACCTGCCAGGTTTTCAGCGGCATGCCGGGCGGCTGCGCAGCCAGATCATCCTCCGTGAGCGAGTTGACAAACGACCCCAGATCGACAGCGACGGCTTCCCACGCGGTGCGCGCAGAGCCGACAGAAGGATACTCAGCGGGATCGAGCGCAAACATCCGCGCCGTGGAATCCCCCTGCAAGCCGAGCAGCCAGCGCCGATCAACCGCCGCCAGATGGATCATATGGTTACGCACCGAGCCATGTGAGTAAGGAATTTCTGCCACGAACTGCTCATCGCTCAGCGCGGCGAGATGATCCCACAGCCTGCGGCAGGCAGCATGATGATAAGTGATCAGACTGTGGACAATTTCGGTTGAAAGCATGGCATCTCACTCCGTAATGAACAGAAAAATACCTTTTCACAGATTGTAAATCGAACAAATGTTCCCGTCAAAAGCAGAAAAAAAATCCCCTGCCGAACATCCTTCAGCAGGGGATATGCTCTCCACAGAGACAGGCTCAGCCCTTCTTCGGGAAGCGGCTGAGCACCACTGCCGGCTCTGGCAGCGTGATCCTGTCGCCAAGTCCCAGCGCGCTCACCGCCTTATCGGCACGGGCACGCGCCGAGCCACAGAAGACAGCGATCGCCGTCCCCTCGCTATTTGCGCCGTCCTTGAGATATGCCTGCCCGGTCTGGAACCCTTCGCTGTCGATCGAGCAGCTTGTGACCACGCCGACCACACGCCCTGACCGATCGACGATCGGATCGCCGGGATGCGGCGGACGAGCGCCCTTCTTCTCCAGCCGGAAACGCGCGATCTCGGCATCGCGCTCCGCCTCATGCGCGATGAAGCCTGCCTTGCCGATGAAGAACGGCTTCCAGAGCTTGACGTAATTGCCGAAACCCGCATCCGCCGGATTGAGACGCAGTTCCCCATCCAGCACAACGCCGAGTTCATGACCATACAGCGGCAGACCGGCTTCAGTGCGCAGACTGTCGCGCGCGGCTAGCCCACACGGCACAGCGCCAAGCCCGACCAGATCCGCCACGAGAGCGGCCGCCTGATCAGGATGGACGAAAATCTCATAGGCGATGCGCTCGCCGGTATAACCTGTCCGCGAAATGATCACGTCATACGTCCCGCTGTC
>SZPD01000298.1 GCA_030263515.1 Anaerolineae bacterium CFX9
CTTTATTCCTCGAAGTCCTCGTCCTTCTTGCCCTTCTCGATGACTTCCGGCTCTGCCGAGGATACTTCCGTGTCTTCCTCAGCCGCCGCGGCCGCTTCCTGAGCCGCCGTCGTGATCACGCGCACGATCATGGCGTCTTCGTCGGTCAGGATCGTGATCTTGTCGCCGAGGTTGAGGTCGCGCACGTGGATGCTCGCGTTGACATCCTTCAGCGGAGACAGATCGACATCGATGCGGTCGATCAGGTCGCTGGGCAGCGCCTCGATCGTCACCGAGGTAATGCCAGACATCAGGATTCCCTGCCCGGTCGAGACTGCCGGGGCTTCACCGGTAAAGTGGACGGGAATTTCTGCGCTGATCCGCGTGGTGGCGTCGATGGCGAGGAAGTCCACATGCAGGATAGTGCCGCGCAGCACATCGCGCTGCACGTCGCGGGCAATGACCTGCTGCGACTTGCCATCGACATTCAGGTTGATGATATGCGTGCCACCCGCCTTGTAGAGGGTCGAGGTGAGAATACGCTCGTTGATCTGCAGGTGCATCGGCTCTACCTTGGCCCCGTAAACGACGACCGGGATGATGCCGGCGCGGCGTAGCTGCCCGACTTTTTTACCGATGAGGGTGCGTGGTTGCGCTTCCAGCGTATAAGTCTCAGCCACGATGTCCATCTCCTAACGCATACAAAAAGAAAAGCCTCGTGGAGGCGAATGGTCGACAGTGAGTAAAAATTGTAGTGCCTGCATGCAGCAACCGTCAATCCTGAAAACGCGGTGCGGCGCTTTCCCCTCTGCACACAGAAAACATGCCCGACGGAGAAAATAAAAATCTCTCCCGTTGGGGAGAGATTTTGAGAGAAGCGGGTTATGAGACTCGAACTCACGACATTCTGCTTGGGAAGCAGACGCTCTACCGACTGAGCTAAACCCGCAGGTTGTTTTCACCTGCCTTCAAGATAGCAAAATCGCCCCGGCATGTCAACCCTGCGACACTCTTTGATGACCACGAACAACTAACGGAAATAGGGCGATCCAGTCATGCTATAATCGCCGCAGTGACTCATGAGGACAGACCTGAATTGAACAGCCTGAAGAACTGGCGAATCTGGGGGTTGGGCGCTGCCGGGACGCTGATAGCGGTTTTCTTTATCGTCCGCGGCATGGGCGACCTGAGCCAGTTGGGAGATGCCTTCCGGCAGGCGCGCTGGATCTATCTGATCCCCGCCTTTCTGCTGGTGGGAATCGGGCTGGCGGCGCGGGCGGTGCGCTGGCGCGTGCTGCTCAGTGATGGCCTGCCGTTCAACCGCGCCTTCCACATCCTGAATGTTTCGTATCTCGTCAATGGCATTCTGCCATTTCGCATCGGCGAGGTGGCGCGCGCCTTCCTCGCGACGCGGGCTGACCCCCCGGTCCCGATCTTCAAATCTGCCAGCACCATCGTGGTAGAGCGCCTGCTGGATCTCCTCGCCGTGCTGGTCATTCTGGCGCTCTCACTGGCATTTTCCAATGCCGATCTGCCGGATGAAATTCGCGGGGCAGCGCTGGCGTTTGCGCCGATCGCGATTGCGGGTTTTATCGCGCTCGTCATCGCGGCGGGGCAGCGGCAGTGGGTGCTGCGGGTGATGAATGCGCTCACTACCCGTGTAGAACTCTTTCGTCGTCTGCGCCTCGACGCCTGGATCGAACACTTTCTGGATGGGCTGCGCCCGCTGTCTGGCATGCGGACGCTGGCGCTGACGCTGCTCTGGACGGCCATCAGTTGGGCGATTTCGGTATTTGCCGCCTGGGTGACGATGTGGGCATTCTATGATCAGGCCGATCTGGCCGCGGTGGGATTGTTCGTGGCGGCGGCATCCTTCGCAGTAGCGCTGCCGGCAGTGCCGGGCAATCTGGGCACGTATGAAGCCTCGATCGTGATTGCGCTGGCTGCCAGTGGTTATGGAGAGCCATTCAGCGTGGCGGCGGCGCTGGCGATGGTCATTCACTTCAAAAATCTGGGTATGAACGCTATTCTGGGCGTTATCGGTTTGATCTCGGAGGGGATCACGGTCGGCCAGCTCACCCAGGGGGTACGCGAGATGCGCACAGAACAGATGACAACGCTTTCCCACGCCGAGGGGCCTTCTCACGAAACAGGGGCATAATTGACGATGACGAACAACCCGGAATCGCTGCTTGAAGCCATCCCGCAGGATGGGCGCAAACTCAAAATTCTCATCTCGCTGCTGTACTACTTTCCTCACCGAACCGGGCTGACCATCCATGTGCAGCGGGTGGCGGAGGAACTGGTTCGCCGTGGGCATCAGGTGACCGTGCTGACCGCGCGCTATCGCAACGACCTGCCGCGCGACGATGTGCATATGCATGAAGGCGTCCGCATCGTTCGTCTGTGGGCCCCCATCCGCATGAGCCGCGGCTTCATCATGCCGGCGTATCCCTGGGCGGCTTTCAAGCTCATGCGCGAGCATGATGTCGTCAGCATCCACACCCCCATGCTGGAGACAGCGCTGGTCGCCTTCCTGGCAAAGCTGACGGGGCGCAAGGTGGTCATCACCCATCACGGCGATCTGGTGCTTCCGCAGGGGGCGGTCAACCGTTTCATTCAATGGGCGATGTTCGAGATGTTCAAGGTCGCCGCCCGCCAGTCGCCACGCCTGCTGGCATACAGCCAGGACTATGCGGAACATTCTTACTATTTCAAGCCTTTCATGGACAAGGTGTCGGTCAACTATCCTCCGATCACCATGCCGCTGCCGAATCCGCAGCGGGTTGAGGAACTGCGCTCGGAATGGTCGAAGGACGGCGGCCCTGTGATCGGGTTTGCCGGGCGCTTCGTCGAGGAGAAGCGTCCTGACCTGCTGATCCGGGCGCTCGATGTGATCAACGTCCGCTATCCGAATGCCCGTGTGGTTTTCTGCGGCGAATATGACATCAAATATGAGGATACCTGGGAACGCCACCAGGATCTGGTGCAGCGCTACCGCGATCAGCTCATCTTCCTCGGCTTGCGGGAAGACCAGCAGGATATGGCGGATTTTTACGCGGCCTGCGATGTGCTGGCGCTCACCAGCGATACGGAATGTTTTGCGCTGGTGCAGGTCGAGGCGATGTTGTGTGGAACGCCGGTGGTGATGACCGACACACCCGGCGGACGTGTGCCGGTGCAGATGACCGGAATGGGCAAGCTTGCCCGGAAGGGCGATGACAGGTCGATCGGCGAAGCGCTCGTCGAAGTGCTGGATCATCCGGAACGCTTCCGCAGGACCCGCGACTTTATCGAGAGTGTTTTCTCTTTCAAACAAACGGTAGATGAGTATGAAAAACACTTCTACACCTACGCCGTTCAGCGTGTCTGAGAACGGTGCGCACCATATGACCGGCGCTTCCGTTCCGCCGGTGGATGAGTCGCTCATCCGTCATATGACCCGCAACGAAGCGGATATGGCGTTCAAGAAGCGGGTGCAGACCATTTTTGAGTGGGTGGAACCCGGCGACGACAAACTCATTCTCGACTTTCCGTGTGGACGGGGCTTCTATCTGAACATGCTCCGCTATGTCAGCACGTGCCGTCTGATCGGCGCGGAGCTGGACTGGGACGTGCTGCTCAAGGCGAAGCGCAACGTCGGCGGACTGCCCGATCTCGAACTGATGCGCGCCAACGTCTACCACATGCCATTTGCCGATAACACGTTCGATGCCGTCATCATGAGCGAAATCCTTGAACACATTGAGGATGATGTGCAGGCGCTGCGCGAGGCTTACCGCGTGCTCAAGCCGGGCGGCGTGGTTGCGATCACCGTGCCCAATGCCGACTACCCGTTTCTGTGGGATCCGATCAACCGCACGCTGGAATGGCTGTTCGGCACGCATATCCAGTCGGGGCCGTTTGCCGGTATCTGGGCGAACCACGTCCGCCTTTACTGGCGAGATGATCTGCGCCGTGCTGTGCTCGATGCCGGTTTTGAGGTCGAAGAGGAACGCTCTTTTACGCATCACAGCTTTCCCTTCATCCACAATCTGGTGTATGGCTTCGGGATGCCGCTGCTCGAAGCGGGCGTGCTGCCAGAGTCGATGGCGAATGCCGCTGATCGCACCACCTTCGACAAAAATGATGGCAGCCTGCTCAACCCGATCAACCTGGGACTGAAAGTGCTGAATTATTTTGATCGAAACAATAAAATCAACGAACCGCCCGATAAAGCGACTGTGAATCTCGCCATCAAAGGACGCAAGCCGAGCGTATGACACAGCCACCTGACCGCGACGAGCCGTTGAACCCAACGCCAGATGAGCCGCAGCCGGAACCGTCTGCCGACTCTGATGAGACGATGCCCGCTCTCGATCTGCCGAGTGATCCGGAGGGATCGTGGAGCGCGTTTTTGTCTCCGCCCCGGCTGACGCTGGAGCCAGAACCGGATTCCGAACCTGACGCATCGCCGCCCGAACCTGCGGCTGGCGATCTCGATGCCACCGCCGCCGCTGTGGATGTCAGCAGCGTACTCGATCTGTACGATCACGATGACGGGGAAGGGTCATTCCGCGTTCGTGTGGGGCCGGCTGCTTCCGCCGTGCCGGATGTGGCGTCAGCGCCGGAGGCTGAACCTGCGCCCGGTGAGGAACCCTCATCACCGGATAAGCCGCAGCCGGCGATCCCGACCCCGGTGCAGCCCGATTTTGAAGATCTGACCCTTGCCGAGATGTTCAGCCAGATGCGCAGACAGCCGCTTGCCACCCTGCGTTCGCTGTATGCCGTAGCGCTGGAAACAGCGCCCGCCGCTGCGATGGCGGGCACTGCGGCCGCGGGGGGCGCACAGGCAGCGCCGCGTTCTTTCCTGCCGGGTCGAAGCGCCGCCCGTCCAGCGGCTGCTCCGTCGCCGGATGTGGATATCCCTGAAGAAGCGCGGCTCAAGGGCTGGAAGGAACCCGTGCGGCTGATCCTGCGCGTGATCGCCTTCATTCTGGCATGGTACGGCACGTTTTACATGCAGACCGAACCGACGCGCACAGAAGCCATCTCGCTTTTTGGCGGTCTGCCATTTCTGTTTGCTGGGCTGGCCGTGTGGGGGGTGTCGGAACTTCTGGCGGGGTTCCGGCGCGATCTCGATCCGGGCCTGGGGCGCGGGCTGATTACTGTTTTAGCGCCGGGCTGGATGAGCACAACCACCCCTCCCTTCTGGCCTTGACCAATCTGCCGGACGCGCTGGCAGCCCGATTAAAAGCCGAAGCAGCCCAACTGCAGATGGAAGTGGTGGAGATTCCCCTGGAACGGCTGCTGGCTGCGCCGCGCCAAATCGGTGAGAGCGAGGCGGATGTCTCGGCGCTGGGGGCCGGCCCGACCCCCTTTGACGACATCATTCTGCTCAACCCCACCCCGGAGTTGATTGAGGCCGCCAGCCCTTACCTGAAGAACTTTGGCATCGTGGCCCTCATGGCGGATCAACCGCTGGCCCGGCCGGTGCAGGT
>SZPD01000299.1 GCA_030263515.1 Anaerolineae bacterium CFX9
CGGCTGTGGACGGCGCTGGTCGTCTACCTCACACAGCGCACCACGCTCAAAACCCGCCGTCTGACCAGCCTGATTCACCTCGGCGTCGTCCTCGGCTTCACCTTCTACTTTCTGATCAATGCGGCCGATGTGCTGGAGGGTTTCATCCCCGGCTTTCATTTTCTGGAAGGGGCGGGCCTGCTCGAACAGGGCTACAAGCTGCTCGGCGATGTGCTGAGCGTCGTCGTGCTGGCCGGCGTCGTCTACTTCATCCTGCGGCGTTTTGTTCTGCCCAACAAGAGCGATCTGCAATATCACGACAATGTGCTGCTGCATCCGAAGGTGAAGGAAGGCGCGATCAGCCGCGACTCGCTGATCGTGGCGGGCTTCATCCTGCTGCATGTCGGCGCGCGCTTCCTCGGTCAGTCGGTGCAGGTGGCGGAAGCTGGCGCGTTCGACGCGGCGCGCCCGTTCGCCTCGGCGATCGCGCCGCTCTGGTACGGTCTGGGCAGCGACGGTCTGCGCATGATGGAGCATCTTTTCTGGTGGATCGCGCTCGGCGGCATCCTGCTGTTCACGCCTTATTTCCCGTATACCAAACACGCTCATCTGTTCATGGCCCCGCTCAATTTCCTGACGCGGCCGCAGCGCACATCGCTCGGCGAGATGGAAAAACTCGATTTTGAGGACGACTCGCTGGAGCAGTTCGGCGCAAACAGGCTCGAACATCTGACGAAAACCAATATCTTCGACAGCTTTGCCTGCATCATGTGCAACCGTTGTCAGGATGTCTGCCCGGCATACACGACAGGCAAGGAACTCTCGCCGTCGGCGTATGAGATCAACAAGCGTTTCATGATCAAGGACGAGATGACCGCGCTGGCGGAAGGAGCTGAGAGCAGCCACCCGCTGATGGGGTTTGCGATCAGCGAGTCGGCGGTGTGGGCGTGCACCTCATGCGGCGCGTGCATCGATATCTGCCCGGTCGGCAACGAGCCGATGCTGGACATTCTCGACATTCGCCGGGATGCCGTCCTGATGCAGGGTGAATTCCCCAAAGAACTTCAGACGGCTTACAAGGGTATGGAACGCCAGGGCAACCCGTGGGGAAACCCGGAGAACCGCTTCGTCTGGGCGAAGGATATGGATATCCCGACCGTCGAAACGAACCCGGATTTTGAGATCCTGTACTGGGTCGGGTGCGCCGCGTCGTATGATCCACGCGCCCAACTGACCGCCCGCGCGCTGGTCAAGGTGCTCCAGAAAGCGGGCGTCAACTATGCCGTGCTGGGCGAGATGGAAAACTGCACTGGCGATGTCGCGCGGCGTTCCGGCAAGGAAGATACCTATCAGGAACTGGCGGGGCAGAATGTCGAAACGCTCAATGCGTTCGTCGGCGATCGCAAAAAGCGGATCGTCGTTACCTGCCCGCACTGCTTCCACAATATCGGCAGGGAATACGGGCAGTTTGGCGGCAATTACGAGGTCATCCACCATACGGAACTGGTTGAGGAGCTGATCGCCGCTGGACGGCTGCCCGCCACCGCTCATCCGAAGAAGATGAGCAATGTCACCTTCCACGACCCCTGCTATCTGGGACGCCATAACAACGTGATCGATGAGCCGCGCGCGGTTCTGGCGAGCGTCGCTCATGAAGTGATCGAAATGCCGCGCAGCAAACGGAACTCGTTCTGCTGCGGCGCGGGCGGGGCGCAGTTCTGGAAGGAAGAGGAACACGGCACGGCAGCGGTCAACGTCGAGCGTTACGAGGAGGCGAAGAAGACCGGCGCGGATGTCGTCGCGGTCGGCTGCCCGTTCTGTATGCAGATGTTCGAGACGGCGAAATCGACCACCGGCGGCGGACCTGAAATCAAGGATGTGATCGAGCTGATCGCCGATCGCCTGCCGGAAGGCTAGTCCGCCAGGAGGCACGGTCTGCGACACAAAAAACAGCCCTCTCACCTGTGCGAGAGGGCTGTTTTTCATTCATCAGGGAGTTTAATCCGCCATCGTATCGTGCGGCACATTCAGATAGTCGCTGCTGGCGTTCTGGTGATGTTCAAACACCAGGTGATCATCCACCTCATCGATCACGACCAGATCGCCGCTGCGCAGCTCGCCGCGCAGCATCTGTGTGCTCAGCTCATTCTCGATGAAGCGCTGGAGCGCACGGCGCAGCGGGCGCGCGCCGAACTGCGGATCATAGCCCTTCTGCGCCAGCCAGCGCCGGGCTGGTTCCGTCAGATGAATATTGACACCCTGATCGCGCAGCCGGTCGGACGTTTCCTTCATCTGCAGGTCCACGATCTTCTCAACATCGGCCAGCGAAAGCGGCTGGAAGATGATGATCTCGTCCACGCGGTTGAGGAACTCCGGCCGGAACGTCTCGCGCATCGCCTTCTCGATCTTCTGATGATCGGCAATCGCCTCCTCATCGGTCGGCTGCACGAAGCCGAGCGCGCCGCCCTTGCGGGCAAATTCCGTGCCGAGATTGCTCGTCATGATGATGATCGTGTTATTGAAGTCGATCGTCCGCCCCTGACCATCGGTCAGGCGGCCGTCTTCCAGAATTTGCAGCAGCGCGTTCCAGACATCCGGGTGCGCCTTTTCGATCTCATCGAACAGGATGACGCGGTAGGGGCGGCGGCGCACGGCTTCGGTGAGCTGTCCGCCTTCCTCATAACCGACGTAGCCCGGCGGCGCGCCGAACAGCCGGCTGACGGTATGCTGCTCGCGATACTCGCTCATGTCGATGCGCAGCAGCGCCTTTTCGTCGTCGAACAGGAACTCTGCCAGCGCCTTTGCCAGCTCGGTTTTGCCGACGCCGCTGCTGCCCAGGAAGATGAACGACCCGATCGGGCGGTGCGGATTCTTCAGACCACTGCGCGCGCGGCGGATAGCGTGCGAGATGGCCGTCACCGCGCCATCCTGACCGATCACGCGCCCGTGCAGCACCTCTTCCATCCGCAGCAGTTTCTCGCTCTCAGACTCGATCACCTGCGAAACGGGGATCCCCGTCCACTGCGCCAGCACCTGAGCAATATCCTCGGCGCTGACGACTTCATCCATCCGGTTATCCTGCTGCCAGCGGAAGCGCTCTTCCTCAAATTCTTCCTGAAGCTGCAAGCGGCGCATCTTGAACTGGGCGGCGCGCTCATACTCGCGCGCCATGCCGGCGGCTTCCTCATCTGTCTGGAGCCGTGTGATCGCTTCCTGCATCTCCTTGAGCGCGGGCGGCATCGAGTAGAGCGCTACGCGCAGCTTGGACGCGGCCTCGTCGAGCAGGTCGATGGCTTTGTCCGGCAGTTTGCGGTCGTTGATGTACCGGTCAGACAGCCGCGCCGCCGCCACGACCGCATCATCGCTGATGTTGACCTTGTGATGCGCTTCGTAGCGATCGCGCAGGCCGAAAAGCATCTCGATCGTGTCTTCCACGCTCGGTTCCTCGACGTAGACCGGCGCAAAACGGCGATCCAGCGCGGAGTCGCGCTCGATGTAGTTGCGGTATTCGTCCAGCGTGGTCGCGCCGATGCACTGAAGCTCACCCCGTGCCAGCGCCGGTTTCATCATATTGCCCGCGTCGAGCGCGCCCTGCGCCGCCCCCGCGCCGACGACCTGATGCAGCTCGTCAATGAACAGGATGATCTCGCCTTCTGAACGCTGCACTTCCTCGATGGTCGCCTTGAGGCGTTCTTCAAACTCGCCGCGGAAGCGGCTGCCCGCCAGCATCGCGCCCAGATCCAGGCTGATCACGCGCTTGCCCTGCAGGATTTCCGGCACATCGCTGGTCGAGATCTTCTGTGCCAGCCCTTCGACGATCGCCGTCTTGCCGACGCCCGCCTCGCCGATCAGCACCGGGTTGTTCTTGGTGCGGCGGCAGAGGATCTGGATGACGCGCATGATCTCGGCATCGCGCCCGACTACCGGGTCGAGCTTGCCTTCGATCGCCATGCGGGTCAGGTCGCGGCTGTATTTTTCGAGCGTGCGGTAGCGGCTTTCTGCCTGTGGATCCGTCACACGCTGACCGCCGCGCAGATCCTTGATGGCATCGTACACCCGGTCGCGGGTGATGTTGGCCTCGCTCAGAATCCGGGCGACCGGCGTGTTGCGTTCGCTCAGGATGGCGAGAAAGATATGCTCGGTGGAGATATACTCATCGCGCAGCCGATTCGCCTCTTCATTGGCGAGATCGATGATCCGCTTGACGCGCGGCGTGATGAACACCTGCCCCGCGCCGTGACCGTAGATCGCGGCTTTCGGGCTGGCGCGCAGCACTTCGTCAAGCCGCCCGCGCAGCAGGGTGACATCCGACATCAGCCGTTCCAGAAGCTGCGGGATGACCCCGTCATTCTGTTCCAGCAGCGCCAGCAGGATATGCTCGGTATCCACCTGGTTGTGGCCGTAGCGCTGCAAAATTTCGTATGCGCGCGCTGCCGCATCCTGTGCACGCTCTGTAAACCGATCGAAACGCATCATAATGGCATGACCTCAACATCGCTTTCGGAGTTTATAGCCCGAACGACGGACGTTTACCAATCCGGGAAAATGGGGGGAAAAGGATTCCATCCATTGATACAGTTTACTCAACAGTGTATAAAAATTACGTCAGCGTGGAATAAACGCTTTGCTAGAGCGAGCTGTTTGTCACGGGGCAACAGCGTCTTCCACCGAGCGCGGATTATCGACACGTTTTGAAGCCGCAGCCTTTAACAGAATTCTACAGCACATCCTCCTAAGCTAACTCCCATACTGCCTGATGACCTGCCGCGCGATCACCATGCGATGCACTTCCGACGCGCCGTCATAGATGCGGAAGGCGCGCGCCGCCTCAAACCAGCCGCTGAGCGGAAGATCCCGCGAGATGCCCAGCCCGCCCGTGATCTGAATCGCCCGATCCAGCACCTTATTGACCGCCTCCGCCACGAACACCTTGCACATGCTGGTTTCCTGCCGCGCCTGTTCGCCGCGTTCCAGCAGCCATGCTGCCTGATGTATCATCAGCCGTCCGGCGTGAAGCTCGGTGGCCGAATCAGACAGCATCCACTGAATCGACTGATGCTCGCTGAGCGACTTGCCGAAGGCGTGCCGTTCCACCGCGTACTGTGTGGCGATCTCCAGCGCACGCTGCGCAATCCCCGTCCAGCGCATGCAGTGAGTCAGCCGGGCAGGCCCCAGCCGCGCCTGCGTCAGCGAGAAACCCTGTCCTTCCTCACCGAGAATAGCGCTGTTCGGCAGCCGCAGATCGTGAAAGCGGATCTCACAGTGACCGCCCCAGTCGTTCAGCCCCATGATTGGGATGCGGCGCACGATCTCGATGCCGGGCGTCTCGATCGGCGCGATGAAGATCGTCGCCCCCTTATGAGTGGGCACATCCGGGTTGGTGCGCGCCATGATCAGCAGGCGCGTGATGGCCGCGCGCTCGGTTTCCATTGCCAGGTTGACGAAGATGCGCGGCAGATAGAACAGCCCGGC
>SZPD01000300.1 GCA_030263515.1 Anaerolineae bacterium CFX9
TCACCCGTTCGCCACTATAGTATTGCTACCATCGTTCGACTTGCATGTGTTAAGCACGCCGCCAGCGTTCATCCTGAGCCAGGATCAAACTCTCCGTATAGGTTCGTTTGCCTTAGCATTCAACAGGTTCTATGACCTGTCTGAGTACGTATGCTATCGCTCGAAATTAACTGGTTTTCTTCTGTCACTCTTGCGTTGTTAAAGTGCGTTTTCGCCTGGCGACGCCTGCCGCCGTGCGAGGGCAGAATACTATCATCGGCATTCAGGCTGATCAAGGGCAACTTCCGGCAAAACGGAAGCAAATTCACAGCTTGATTGAATTCGCACAAATGATCCTTCTTTTCTCCCGTTTGTTCCCCTCAGCCGGCGAGAGTATTGTGACATTTCGCACAAGTTAAGCCTCCAAGACACCGTTTCTGAATACCGGGAACTGGAATAAATAACGCGGCGGACACGCAAAAGCAGCGGACACGCAAAAGCGTGTCCCTACTGTGGGACGTAGCCGTAGATGCAGGGATGCTGTTTTCGCCAATCGCTGAAAAATACAAACCAGTCCTTGCCTCTGGCTCACTGTGGACTGTGGCTTGATGAAAGAGGATTCGCTACACTTGCTGAAACGTTTCACACCTTCAGAATCAATGCTTTTGGGAAAAATATCCTTCGGAGATCAGACCTCATGCTCAAAACAACTTTACTCCACCCTACGATCCTCGAAGCGCTTGGAGCTTCCGGCCATGGAGGCAAAATTCTAATCGCGGATGGCAACTATCCCTTCAGCACACGGGCACATCCGGGCGCGGCTCGCGTTTATCTGAACTTCATGCCCGGCAAGCTGAATGCGGTTGAAGTGCTGGAAGGCATCGTCAGTGCGGTTCCTATCGAAGCGGCTGATGTGATGACCCCTGACGACGGCAGCGAACCGTCGATTTTTGCAGATTTTCGCAGGCTGCTGCCCGGAATCTCGCTGCGGGCGAACAACCGCTGGGCGTTTTACGATCTCGCCCGCGACTCCGACTGCTGTCTGGTCATCGCAACAGGTGAGCAGCGCATCTACGCCAACATTCTGCTGACCATCGGTGTTGTCATGCCATAAATAAAGCAGCCCTCGCAGCGAGCGAACACCACTGCGAGGGCTGTACATTATATTTTATGAAGCGCACCCCGATCTGTGAAGGCTACAGACCCAGCGACGCCAGATAGAACTCCAACTGCGCTTCCCGTCCATAGCTGTCCGTGATGGCTTCCCACGCAGCAGCGACATTGTCGAGCGCTTCCTGCGCGCTGATCTCGCCTGCCAGCGCGCGTCCGACTTCGATATCCAGCGCCGCCCCGTAATCTGCCGAACCCGGAATACGGATGTCGAGAACGGCATTGGGATGCTCAATGGTAGACTGGATGGCGTCGAGATAATCCAGCGCGGCAGCTTCGCTGAAGCCAGAACGCAGCCACAGCTCAAGATTCTGGAACTGGCTTCGCCGGAGCGGGTTGACGCCCGTGCCAGGCGTCGTCGCCAGCAAGCCAGCCAGCCGCTCGCCGCTCATGAACGCCGCAAAGTCGAGCGCCGCTTCCATTTCCGGGCTGTCTGCACTGACTGAAATCACCCAACCACCGAAAGCGATGAACGGCGCACGGTTGACACCGCCTTCAGCATCGACCCAGGCTCCGGCTCCACCGTTGGCATTGTAGTCCCAGTACTGTTCAGCGCCCGGCAGCACGCTGAAGCCGACGAGATCGTTGACGATCGAACGATTGCGATCGATGCTCAAGGGCCCGATATCGCCCCAGTCGAGCGCGAACACCGTGCGACCCGCGGGGAAGACATCGCGCACTTCAACCACGTCGTATTCACTCATTTCCGGCGGTCCGAACTCGCGAATGGCAATCGCATCTTCCAGCCCGCGCACCCAGCCAGGGTTATTGACACGTGGAACCATCGGCGAATCTGGCGAGCAGCTAAAGAAGAAGCATGGATCGCCCGGCACTTTGGCGTAACCCGCCGCGCGTGAGATCAGGAACCAGAAGCTCTGTGCCTGTGGACGCTGCGCCTCGGCAACCCCGTAGATCGGCTCGATCACGCCGGCGTTATTGACCTCGCGCAGGTTGAAAAATTCCGCGATATCGCGATACTGGCTCCACGTTTCCGGTTCATCAAGCGGGTAGCCATATGCCGCCTGGAAGGCTTCTGCATACGGGCCGTCCGGGTTCACCAGATCGCTGCGGTAGTACATCATATGGCTGTCGCCATCAAACGGCAGGGCGTAGGTCGTCCCACCCCAGTCCAGGATGCGCTCGCGGAAAAGCGGCAGCACATCATCCCAATTGATCTGATCCTTGATACTGTCCGGGATGGGCGTGACATAGCCATTCCCCATGATGTCGCCCGACCAGTTCGGCGCATAGACGATCATGTCGAAGGCCTGTGTGCCTTCGCGGTACGACTCCATGATGGCTTCGTAAAGCTGGGCAAACGGATACTGCTCGATCACCACGATCGCGCCGGTCTGCGCTTCCCACTCAGACCGGAACTGGTCGATCGGCCCGCTGATCTCATTTGCCGCCTGTGTGGCGACGACGATCACCTGACCGGCAAAATTCCCCTGTGCTGAAACGGGGGCGACGATACAAAGAACTGCGAACAGGAACAGTAAAAAAAGGCGTGCTGCCATACAACTTCTCCCGCGCCGTCTCGCAAAAACAAAAAATTCAGGGCCAGGCTGAAGACCCGTCCCTGAATCTGATTGTATGGCAAAAGAAGTTGAATCAATGCAGACAGAGCCTTAAGGCTTGTCCGTCGATCAGCCCTTGAGCGCCCCCGCCACCAGACCGCGTGTGATATAGCGCTGCAGCAGCAGACCGAGCAGCAGCACCGGCACGACCGAAAGCAGCGTCAGCGCAGAAATGTACCACCATTCCGTCCCGCGGGTGCTGTTTTGCCCGGCGATGTAGACCGGCATCGTGATCGCCTCAAGATTGGTGAGCATGAGCGCAAACAGATACTCATTCCACGCGAAGACGAACGAGAACAGCGCCGCCGTCACGATGCCCGGCGCGCTCAACGGCAGCACGATGCGCAGGAAGGTTGTGACGCGGGATGCGCCATCGACGCGGGCGCTCTCTTCCAGGTCGATCGGCAGGCTGTTGAAGAAATCCCGCATGATCCACACGGCAAATGGCAGGTTGAAGCTGGTGTACGCCAGGATCAGTCCGATGTGCGTATCGATCAGCCGGAGCGACCCGTACAAGAGCAGAAATGGGATGATCAGCACCGCCGGCGGCAGAAAGCGCTGTGAGATGATCCAGAAGGCGATGTTATCGTTGCCCCAACGCGGAAAACGCCAGCGATAGCGAAAACGGGACAGCCCATAGCCCGCCATCGAGCCGATGATGGTGACGAAGAAGGTGCTGCCGCTGGCGGCGATCACGCTGTTGCGAAGCTGGCGAAACACCTGCTCATTCTGCTGCACAAGGATGAAGTTCCAGTGATCGAGCACAGGCTGGAAATCGACAAACGGGATGTAGCGCGGCTGACGGTTGACATCCAGCGGACGCTTGAACGAGGTCGTCACCATCCAGTAGAACGGGAACAGGACGATGAATGCCCAGCCGATCAGCAGCCCGTAGAGCAGAATGCTCTTGCCCAGAGATCGTTTATGTGGCATCAGACTACGCTCCCAACTGCGCCCGGTTGACACGGCGCGACACGGCGATGAAAACCGTGCTGAAGATGATGACCATGACGAGCAGCACATATGAAACTGCTGCCGCATAGCCGTAATTGCCAAACGTCAGGGCGATATTGTAGACATACATCACCAGCGATTCCGTCGAGTTTCCGGGTCCCCCACCCGTCGTAACGCGGATGATATCGACGATTTTGAAGATTTCGAGACCGCGAATCAGGATGATGGTGAACGAAATCGGCAGCATGATGGGGAACGTGATGCGCCAGAAGATCTGGAGCGATGTGGCTCCGTCCACACGCGCCGCCTCATAGATTTCATCCGGGATCGCTTGCAGTCCTGCCAGCAGCACCAGCGTCATGAACGGAATCCACTGCCAACTGTCGATCAGCGTGATCGTGATCGGGGCAACGCCGGTATCCGTCAGCCACGGCACAGTGATATTGAACAGGCGAAGAAGCTGCGCCAGCGGGGCAAATGTCTCTCCCGCGAACATCATGCGTCCGCTGTACGCGGCAGCAACCGGTGTGATCATCATCGGCAGCATGAAGATCAGCCGGAAGAACCAGCGCCCGCGGAAATCCTGCTGAAGCAGCAGCGCCAGCCCAAACCCGATCGTGTACTGAATGGCCAACCCTAGGATCACATATGTCAGTGTGTTGCGGGCCGCATTCCATAACTGGGCATCACGAAAAACCTGCACGTAATTGTTGAACGTAAAATCGAAGCCCAGCCCCATGAAGCCGGTGGGTTCCGCCACGGTCAGGCGGCCGAGCGTCGAGGCGGCCTGCTGGATGCGCTGTGCCCCCTGCGTCAGATTGGGAGGTTCGGCAGTCAGCGACTGAATGGCTTCGTCCATGCGCTGCACCGGCACGCGCACGGCGGCTCCCCCCTCACGCAGTGCATTGGCGGAACTCTGGAGCAGAGGCAGCCCAGCCGCGAGATCTTCTTCAGAATAATCAGGGATTGCGGTGATCAGCGCTTGCAGCGCCGCCGTGAACTGCCGCTTCTCATCCGCAAGGGCGCGGATGGCATCGGCGTCCACACCGGGCATCTCCAGGAGCGGATCGATCGCGCTCTGAAGCACACTTGCGCTCACAGAGCTGGTATTGGTGGTCCCGCGCTGCACATTGGTGAAGCTGATCGCCAGCGACCACAGCAGAGGGAAAATGGATAAGGCGAGCAGCAGGATGACCGCCGGACTGAGGAACACACGCTGAATGATTCGGTCTTCCCGCGTGTGCGCCCCTCGACCCGCATATTCCTGTTCTTCAAGAACCTGAGCGTTGGTAGCCACGTGTGACACCTTTCATGGGCGCATGTACGTCCCTGTGTCCGGCACAGAGACTGCGAGCGTCCCGCAGTGGATACGGTAGGGGCGCAGATACCTGCGCCCCTACAACCTGCATTAGTGGAGAGTCGTGATGAAGTTTACAGCGGATCCAGACCGAGCGAGGCACGGTACTGGTTAAGCTGCTCTTCACGCCCATAGCGATCGGTGATCTCTTCCCAAGCCGCCGCAACCTGATCCATGGCGGTCTGGGCATCGATCTGACCCGCCAGCGCCTGGCTGATATTCGTATCGAGCGCGAACAGATATTCAAACGCGCCGGGGATACGAATGTCGAGGACGGCGTTCGGGTGATTGATGGTCGAGAGGACGGCGTCGAGGTAGTCCGTCGCAGCCGCTTCGCTGAAGCCGGCGTTCGTCCAGAGTTCGAGGTTATCGAAC
>SZPD01000301.1 GCA_030263515.1 Anaerolineae bacterium CFX9
TTCGCGCTTCAGGCTCGGCGGGCTGCCCTCTGCAAGCAGAGAGTCCAGCGACCACGGCGTGACGTTCGCGATGACGAAATCTGCGGGGAAGAAATCCGGCTTGCGGAAGCGCCCCGTTTCGACGCCGACAGCGCGATCCCCTTCCAAACGGATGCGGACGGCCCGCTGTCTGAACTTGACCTCGCCGCCAAGCCCGCGAATCCGATCGACCAGTTGATCGGCCAGCCCGCCGATACCACCTTCGACATGGTAAACCCCCTGCCGCGCAAGGTCGAGCGCGGTGGCGCTGTAAGCGGCATTTGCGCCTCGCGCTGTCGTCTGCGCAGAGATCAGAAGCTGTGCATCGATAAAGCGCACAAATGCCGGGTCACGGGTCAGGCGGCGCAGACGAAGCCAGTGATATGTCGTCATCAGCGCAAAAGGAGCCAGACGCAGATCACCGGGCAGATTGCGTATTCCCGTCCCGATCAGCTTCATCCACTCTGCGCGGCTGGTCGGCGGCCAGGGCAGTCCCTGTGCCGAAAGCGACCATCCCAGATCCGCCAGCGCAGACTGTTCCTGCCAGAAGAATTCCGAATGGGGGAAGGCGCGCAGAACATCCTGATTATCTCTGGTCAGGCGAACGCTGCGATCCGGCAGATGTACCACCCAGGCAGGCTCATGCTGATGCACCTTCCATGTCATGCTCAGGCGCTGTCCCACAAGATGATGAGGGCCGTTGGGCTGGAAGCCTCCCGCCACCGTAGCGCCTGCCTCAAAGCGGTATCCCTTATGGAAAAATGTGCCGGCGCTGCCACCCGGATAGGACTGCGCCTCAAGCACAGTGACCTGAAACCCTTCCTGCGCCAGCAGAGCGGCGGCCGTCAGTCCGCCAATCCCTGCGCCGACAACGACAATACGGGCCCGGCTCATACCTGCGCCTCGCCTCTGAGATATTTCCGCAGCCCAAAGCGGGTGCGCAGATGACGGTAAAAGAACAGAATACGCAGCGGCAGACCGGAAAAGAACAGGCGTGTGAACAGAGCGTAGAAACCCTTGTCGGGATAGTCAAGCGTCAGGCAGTCGGTCAGTTCAACGCCACCCGGCACATCGCGGAAGATATGAACATGCCGCCAGGTCTTCATGGGGCCTGTCAGCATTCGATCCGCAAAAGAAAATTCCGTGGGGCCGGGTTCATGCCACGCCGTCCAGCGCAGCGGCAAAAAAGCGAACCACAAGGTAAATTCAACCTCACCTTCTGTCAGCGAGGTTCGATCATCACGATGAACCTGGACGAAGATGGGGAAAGGCGTCAACTGCCTGAAAGCGTCCGGCTCGTCATGAAATCTGAACGCTGCCTCTGCCGTACCGGGAATGACGCTGGTGAAACGGTGCGTACATTCCAGTGTCGAGATGGTGTCAGGCATGATTTTCCCCGCGGCATACCTCATGGTAAACTCAATCGCTGATGATGCCTGATGCGCCTTATTTTTTGCCTACCCGGAGATTAGGAATTCATGATACCCCTGCGTTTCGGCGTGATCGGCTGCGGCGGCATTGCCCAGATCATGCACCTGCCCCATCTGCACAGCCATGATGACCGGTTTACCATCGCGGCGCTTTCCGATACGCACGCGCCCACACTGGCGGCGGTGGCATCTCATTATCACATAGCAGCGGAAGACACCTATCAGAACGCCGAAGATCTGCTGGCAAGACCGGATATTGAGGCGGTTGGCATTTTCCACGGCGGCTCGCACCGCGATTCGGTGATCGCTGCGCTCAAAGCGGGCAAGCATGTCTTCTGTGAGAAGCCCGCGGGCTGGAATCTGCGTGAAGTGACCGAGATGGCGGAATATGCGCGGCAGAGCGATCGCATCCTCCAGATGGGCTATCACAAGCTATATGATCCAGGCTTTGAGTACGCGCGCGAAGCCGTGCAGAACATGCACGATCTGGGCTTTGTGCGCATTTCCGTGCTTCACCCGGCAGACGAAGCCGGTTGGGCGCAGCATCGCGTTCGCCGCGGAGATGGACGAATCATCGAAGGTATGCCGGAGATCGGCGAATTTTCGCAGCAGGTGGATGCCCAGCGGCAGGGGCTTGCAGAAGGTCCCCTGGCCGCGGCTGTGGACGAGGCGCTCGGTGAACGCCGGCACGATCCTCGACTGCGGCTGGCTTATGGTCTGATGATCGTCAGCCTGATTCACCAGACGTACACCCTGCACGGCTTTCTGGGTCTTCCGCAGCGCGTGATCCATACCGACGTATGGCGCGACGGGCTGTCGATCCACGTGCTGGCCGCATATTCTGATTCACTGCGCGTCTCCCTCGACTGGCATTGGCTCGGTCACCTGAAAGACTACAAAGAGGAATATGCCTTCTTCGGCAATCATGACCGCGTGTATTTCACGCTGCCCTCCCCCTATGCCCGCAATTTTCCCTCTCCGGTCACCATTCAGGGGCATGAAGGCGAGCTGACGTGGGAAAAGAAAGTTGTGGTCAACCACCAGGAGGCTTTCGAGCGTGAACTGCTGGCGTTCTACGACAACGTGCGCGCTGGCAGACAGCCGTTCACCAACATCGAGACTGCGGTCGAACATCACCGGTTCATCCAACAGATGATCGACGCCGCCAAATAAGGAACAGGACATGCCGCTGATCGCGATCATCGCACTGTTGGACAGGTTTCAGCCGCAGTATGTTCAACTGCGCTGGGCGCTGAATGAATGTTCCTTCATCGTCGGCGATGAGTCGGTGATCTTTGACCGGGCGTTAATCGCCGATGTGTCCAATCTGCTCAGGGAACGCGGCTATCGTGAAGTGTCCTCAGACATCGATCCGCGCGGCGGCATTGAAGGGGAAACCCGCTACGCGCGCGATATACCGAAGAAAAAGACCCGCCGTTAGGCACGGCGGGTCTCTCAGCTCAGCAAGTTTGCCGTCCCTGAATGGTCTTAATCTTCGAGCGTGCTGATGTCCCCTTCAGGCTGTCCCATGGCACGGGCGCGGAGCACGCGGCGCATGATCTTGCCGGAACGGGTCTTCGGCAGCACATCGACAAATTCGATTTTGGCGGGCACGGCAATCGGGCCGACTTCGTGGCGAATGTGCTCCTTCAGCTTCTCGCGCAGTTCCTCATTACCTGTATAGCCGGCGCGCAGGATGCAGTAGGCATAGATCACGTTCCCACGCACTTCATCGGGCACGCCGATCGCGGCTGCCTCGGCAACGGCGGGGTGGCTGACCAGTCCGCTTTCAATTTCCGCCGTCCCAAGCCGGTATCCGCTCACCTTGATCACATCGTCATTACGCCCGATGATCCAGATATAGCCATCCTGATCCTTGCGCGCTGAGTCGCCCGTCAGATACCAGCCCTGCTCCTTGTACGCAGAGAAATACTGCTTGACGAACCGATCGGGGTCGCCGTAGATCGTGCGCAGCATGCTTGGCCACGGCTCCTGGATGACGAGATTGCCATCCGTCCCCGGCGGCACGGAGTTGCCATGCTCATCAACCACATCAACCTTGATTCCAGGGAAGGGGCGAGTGGCGCTTCCCGGCTTGAGTTTGACCGACGGCAGCGGCGTGATCATGAAGCCGCCGGTTTCCGTCTGCCACCAGGTATCCATGATCGGGCAGCGTTCCTTGCCGATCACCTTGTGGAACCATTTCCATGCTTCAGGGTTGATCGGCTCGCCCACTGAGCCGAGCAGGCGCAGTGAACTCAGATCATGACGGTTAGGCCAGGCGTCGCCGAAACGCATCAGACCGCGTATGGCAGTTGGCGCGGTATAGAGGATGGTGATCCCGTAGTCCTCAACCAGTTTCCACCAGCGATTAGGATAAGGGTGATTCGGCGCGCCTTCATACATGAAACTGGTTGCGCCGAGGATGAGCGGGGCATAGACGATATAGCTGTGCCCGGTGATCCAGCCGGGATCAGCCGCGCACCAGTAGCGATCCTCATCCTTGATATCGAATACCCATTGAAGCGTGGTGGACGTGTACAACTGATAGCCGCCGTGGGTATGCAGGATACCCTTGGGCTTCCCTGTCGTGCCGCTGGTATACAGGATGAACAGCGGATCCTCGGCATCCGTCTCCTCTGTGGGGCAGTTCGGGCTGGCAATCGGCAGCGCCATCAGGTCGTGATACCAGTAATCACGCCCCTGCTCCATGCGCACTTCATGAGCCGTGCGGCGCACGACGATCACCGACTCGACGATCGGTGAACGGCGCACCGCTTCATCCACCACATCCTTGAGGCGAACGATATTCCCTCTCAACCACGCGCCATCGCAGGTGATCACGACGCGGCTCTGCGCGTCCTCGATACGATCCGCCAGCGCCTGTTCGCTGAAGCCGCCATATACCACGCTGTGAACCGCTCCGATTTTGACCGTCGCCAGCATCGCGATGATCAGTTCCGGGATGCGCCCCATATAGATGGTCACGCGGTCGCCCTTGCGGACGCCCATGCCCTTGAGCACATTGGCAAACTTGTTGACTTCGCGGGCAAGACGGTAGTAGCTGTAGGTTTCCTTGTCGCCGGGTTCACCTTCCCAGATCAGCGCCAGCTTGTTCTTGCGGGCTGTCCTCAGGTGACGATCGATGGCGTTCTGCACGATATTGATCTTGCCGCCGACGAACCATTTGTAGAATGGCGCGTTGCTGCGATCAAGCACCTTATCCCACTTGCGAAACCATTCCAGGCTTTCTGCCCGCTTCGCCCAGAAGGCTTCAATATCCTGCATCGCCTCGGCATACAGTGTCTCGTAATCCTTGATGATCGCCTGTTCGGTGACCGCCTCAGATGGCGGATACCACTCGTTAGTGGCAGGCGCAAAAGTATCCTGAGACATAAATGCTCTCTCCCCTGAAGCAGTTTACTGGTAAAACGATCTTTCGCATTGCAGGCGATTATAGCGCAATCGACCCTGAGCGGGGCAAGCCGGCAAGCCTTCCGCGGCACGCAGAAGGCTCATCAAAGCTGATACAACAGTCTGCCGCTGCGCTCAGGCGGCTGCCTCGGCAGCAGCGGCGTCCTCTTCACGCGCAACCCGCTGACCTTCCGCGATGTTGACGCGCGTGAGCAGATATCCGCCGAGGATGAAGAAGATCACCAGGCTGATGATCGCGGGGCGGCTGCTGCCAAAGGCAACGGCGGCGGCGGCGAACAGCAGCGGACCCAGAATCGACGAGAACTTCTCCATAATGCCGTACAGCCCGAAGAATTCCCCGCTCTTGAGCGCGGGCGACATGCTGGCGTACAGGCTCCGGCTGAGCGCCTGGCTTCCCCCCTGGACGATGGCAACCATCCACGCGAGGAACCAGAATTCGATAGTTGATTCGACGAAGAAACCCCAGATGGCGATGATGCTGTAAACCACCAGCGCCAGCAGAATGCTGCTGCGTGTATCCAGGCGATC
>SZPD01000302.1 GCA_030263515.1 Anaerolineae bacterium CFX9
GCGCCGATAGTGAGCGCGTTGGCTGCGCCCACAGCGGCGGCAAGACCCAGCGCCGCTGCATGATCCTCGTCCGCCGCCAGTCCGTACACCAGACCGGCGAGAAATGAGTCGCCGCTGCCCACGGTGCTCAGCGCCCTGATAGGCGGAGCTTCTGCATGGAACCTGCCCTGCTCACTCAGCATGATCGCGCCAGCAGCGCCCAGCGTCACCACCACGCAGGCGATTCCGCGTTCACGCAGCATTGACGCCGCACGAAACGCGGCAGCGGCGTCCGGCACGTCCATCCCAATCAGCGCGCCGATTTCATGCTGGTTGACCTTGATGCCGTAAGGTTGAACCTCAGCCGCCAGACGGAGTGCATCCCCTGAGGTGTCAACCCACAGGCGCGTTTCGGATGCAAGCTGGCTGAGACAGCCGCGAACAGCATCCGGGTCGCTGGCGGGGGGCAGGCTGCCGCAGAAACAGATCGCCTGCGCCTCTGCTGTGTATCCGAGCGCGTCTTTCGTCAGATGTGCCCAGTCGCCGGGGGTGGTCGCCGGTCCCGGCTCATTGATCTGCGTCGTCTCGCCGCCCACATCAGGATTGACGATCGAAATGCAGGTGCGCGTTTCGCCATCGATCGGCGTCCATGCGCAGGCAAGCCCTTCACGCTCGGCGAGTTCGCTCACCCAGCGTCCGGTATGCCCGCCGATAAAACCCAGACAGAGCGCCTTCGCCCCCAGCGTGCCGAGCGCCCTTGCCACATTGATCCCTTTTCCACCGGCAGCCGGAGAGACCTGCACTGCGCGAGAGACGCCCCCGGTTTCAAAACCGGGAACGACCAGTGTGCGATCCAGCGCCAGATTGGGTGTGATTGTCAGGAACATCCCTTTTTATTTCTTCCCCCCACGAAGCCAGTCCATCGCCCGCGAGCCAAGCCGGCTCATATCGGCGACACGCGCGCCCCCACGCTGAAGCGCCGCGTTCATGTGCGCTTCCAGCCCTTCCCGGTTCAAACCGCCGTGTTCAGCGATGAAGACCAGTTCGGTGCGCTTCGGCTCATCTTTCCACGGCGCTCCAAAGCTGAGGCTGGCGCGCCGTCCGACGACCTGAAGCAGCGCTCGTTCATGCGGTTCGTCCTCAAGATTGACGAAGCCTTTCACACGGTAAATGGTCGTCGGCAGGCGTTCGATCGCCTTGCGAAGCGCCCGATATTCTATCGGCTGATCGGTGCGCCATGTCCACGTCTCGAACACAAGCGTATGATCGTGCGCGTCTTCATGATCGTGATCGTGAGCATCCCCCGATTCGTGAACATGCACATCGCTGATCGCGCGCTGATGCAGCCGCTCCGGCGCGTAGAGACCGACACCGAGAATCAGCTCCGGCGGAACCCTGCCAAAGGTCGATTCGATGATGCGCGCGGCGGGGATGATCTCCCGCACCCACTTTTTCAGGTGGTCAAGCCGCTTCTGATCGACCAGATCCACCTTGTTCAGGATGACGATATCCGCCACACCGACCTGCTGCATCGCCAGGAAGAACATTTCATCTTCCAGAGAATCGCCGCCCTGCTCGGCATCGATCACCGTCAGAATACTGTCGAGCTGCATATACGGTTCCAGCTCCGGCAGTGTGAAGGTCATGGCGACGGATGCCGGATCGCTCACGCCGCTCGTCTCGATGATGATGTATTCCGGCGGTTCCGGGCGCTTGAGCAGGCGCACCATCGCGGAAAGCAGATCGTCCCGGATCGTGCAGCAGATACAGCCGTTGGCGAGATTGACCATCTCATCTTCATCAACGCCAACGATCATCTGCGCGTCGATGTTCACCTTGCCGAAGTCATTGACAACCACCGCCACACGCAGGCCGTGATCGCTGAAAAGCAGATGATTGAGCAGCGTGGTCTTGCCTGAACCGAGGAATCCGGTCAGGATAGTGACCGGCACAGGGAAACGCGATTTTTCTGAAGCAGATGACATACCAACCTCATGACCAGTAAAACGGGGTTTGAAATACCGACGAACCGCTCTGAAGCCGTCTTACGCTGCCCACAAACGGCTTATCCGAGGGAGGCGAGAAAGGCCTGTACCCCGATCTCGGCGTAGACGATATCTTCCATTTCGGGCAGCCCGCTCACACCGATCGCGCCGACCACCGCGCCTTCCACCACCAGCGGCAGCCCCCCACCCCATGCGGTATAGCGCAGATCGCCAAAATTGGTCATGGGGAAGCCTTCGCTCCGCGAGGCGCGCCCCACTTCCAGGCTGGGCTTGCGCTCACGGGCAGCAGTAAACGCCTTGTTGGCGGCGATCAGGATCGAAGGCAGCGGACAGCCATCAGTGCGCAGAAAGGCCAGCAGCTCGCCATGTTCATCACTCACAGCAACGGCAGCGCCGCGTCCGTCCTTTTCCAGCGCAGCGCGCACCGCATCGACGATCAGCCAGGCATCACGATGAGAAAGCACCTGTATCGGGCGCATGAACAGACTCCTTGCCGGGGAAGCAGCTTTCGCCAATCCCGTGAATTATGAACCTTCGCCGCCCGGCGCGCAAAGATGACGCCCTGCCAGAACCAGCCGCAGTAACCTGAGCGTAAGATGATCATCGGTTGAACACGCGGATGCACCCGCGTACAATGGGCGCGCGAACGTGGTATGGAGATGTAAAACCGACGTGAAACAAACAGCATTTCTGGTATTGATGATCGCGGTGCTTGTCAGCCTGTCTTCGGCTGCGCTGGCGCAGGAACCCTCTGCTGAAGCGACCGCGGAAGCCGAGCTTGCAGCGGCAGCAGGCATGAGCATTCTGGAACGCGGCGCGCTCAACCTGAGCGGCATTCCATCGACTGTGCGCCTTGAAGGGCTGACCGGATACTACCAGGACCTGAACCGCTGCTCGGCGGCGGCGCTCTCAATCCAGCTTTCGTATTTCGGGCTGGGAGATTACAGCGCCGCAGTGCGGGCGCTCAATACGCATGAGGAAGATGTGGCCGTGCGCATCGAGGAGATGGCGCGCTACAGTGAGGAACAGGGGCTTGGCGCGATCGTGCGCTATGGGGGCACGATCGACATGCTGAAGGCGCTGGTTGGCAGCGGCTTCCCTGTGCTGGTAGAGAATGTCTACTACGACGGAATCACCGGCAATCCATTCCGCGATTTCAGCGGGCACAACCGCGTCATCATGGGATATGACGATGCGCTTGGCGAGCTGTATTCCTTCGATCCTCTGCTCGGTCATGGTCCCAACAATACCGGTCGCCCGATCCCGTATGACGGATATGATGCGCGCTGGCGTCCGTTCAACTACGACTATTTGGTGCTGTATCGCCCGGAAGACGAAGCCCTGCTTCAGAGCGTGATGGGCGAGCACTGGGATGAGACGTTCAATCTGGAGTACAGTCTGGCGCTCTCGCTTGCAGAAATTGAGGAAGGACGATCAGACACGTTCACGCTGTTCAACCTGGGAACCACACTGACCCTGCTGGGGCGCTATGAAGAAGCAGCCGACTATTTCGATCAGGCGCTGGCGCTGGGACTGCCGACACGCATGCTCTGGTATCAGTACGGCGTGTTTGATGCCTACTACGCGCTGGGACGCTATGACGAGATGATCACGCTGGCGCGTAATGTGATCGCCTCAACGCCGGGTGTCGAGGAAATGTACTACTACATCGGGCTGGCGGCAGAGGCAACGGGCGATCTGAACCGGGCACAGGCAAACCTGGAAGTGGCGACTTTCCGCCAGCGGAACTATCCGGAAGCGCTGGAAGCCCTCGTCCGTGTGCGAGCCGCGCTCGCCGGCACATAGCAGCCTCGCATCAGCCCGCTCATCCCGGCTGGATAAGGCAGGCCGGGATGAGCGTCCTCACATCAACTGCCTACCGCTGTGAGCGGTTGTCATCGTCTTCTTCCAGCATCCGCTGGATTTCTGCGGTCTCCAGTTCATCGACATAGGTGGTGATCGCCGCTTCGAGAAAAGCGGGCAGATCGGCATGATAGCGGGTGAAGGTGGCGATGAAGCCGGGATCGGAGTTGTAGCCCATCCCCAAGCCGCGCAGGATCTCCAGCGTCGGCTCATAGAACCAGCGGATATTCTCGTGCCAGCGTTCAAGCAGCGCCTGCACCTCAGGGCTGTTGGGCGATCTTTCGGCTTCGATCGCTTCGGCAAGTTCCGTGTAGATCTGGCTGGCTTCCTCCATGATCGCCGTCTGCTGATCCTTCGTATAGCTGTTCCAGCGCTTCAGCGATGCGTTCACGATATCAGGGCCATACTGGAGGCGAGCTTCCCGCGTATACTGATCCTGCTGCTCCTGCGAGAAGCCTTCAAAGAGACTCTTTTTGCTCATGGTGCTCTCTCCTGACAGATGATTGAGGGTCTTATCGATCGTGTCGATCAGGCTCTGATAGCGCCTGATTTTCCCTTCAAGCACTGCGCGATGCGTTCGCAGCGCCCCCCTCACGTCAAAATCCGGGCGGTGCAGCAGATCACGGATGTGCGCCAGTTCCAGACCGATCTCGCGGTAAAACAGGATCTGCTGAAGCTGCATCAGGGCGTCGTCATCGTAATAACGATAGCCGTTTTCGCCGACTGCCGACGGATGCAGCAAGCCGATCTCGTCGTAGTAGTGCAGCGTGCGCACGCTGACGCCCGCCAGATCTGAAATCTGTTTGACCGTATACATCGACAGCGCCTCTCGAAAAACCTGCCCGGCATCATAAACCATGACGTAACGTGAGAGTCAAGAGGTCGTGCAATGAGCGCATTGGTATCGATCACGCGCTGGCTGCTGTCAGGCGAAAAATATTATGTTGTTCGAGCAAATGGCGGTTTTGTGCAAGATATGCTGTTGTTCATGAACTATCATGAAGACATTGAATTTGACATATTCAGGAGTATGCAGCATGCGCAGAATCATTGTCACGCAATTCCTTTCCCTGGACGGTGTGATGGAACATCCCGTATGGTCAGCGCCGTACTGGAATGATGAGGTATCCGGTTTCAAGGTCGAAGAGGACGAGATGACCGACGCGCTGCTGCTCGGACGAGTAACCTACCAGGAGTTTGCAGCGGCGTGGCCGAACAGCCTGGATGAGGGTGCGCCACGAATCAACAGTATGCCGAAATACGTCGTGTCAAATACGCTGACCTCACTGGAATGGAACAATTCACACCTGATCAGCGGCGACGTAATCGCCGGGATCGAGCGGCTCAGGCAGCAGGATGGTAAAGACCTGCTTGTTTATGGCAGCGCGACGCTGGTACAGACCCTGGCAAAGCATGATCTGATCGACATGTATCGCCTGCTGATTTACCCTGTGGTGCTAGGTCAAGGGAAGCGCCTGTTTCAGCCGGGAACTAAAGCCACGCTTCACCTGACAGAGGCCCGCGCGCTCAGTTCCGGGGTGGCGGCGCTTGTCTACGA
>SZPD01000303.1 GCA_030263515.1 Anaerolineae bacterium CFX9
AACGCTGGACGCCATCATCTATCGCATCATCGAAGAATGGCGGCAGCAGGGTGAGGATCGCGGTGATCTGCTCTCGATGCTGCTGCTGGCGCGTGATGAAGATGGCGAGCCGATGAGCGATAAGCAGGTTCGCGATGAGGCGATGACGCTCTTCCTTGCCGGCCACGAGACGACCGCCAATGCCCTGAACTGGACGTGGGTCTTGCTGTCACAGAATCCGGAGGTGGAACGCCGTCTGCATGATGAGCTTGACAGCGTGCTTCAGGGTGAGCCGCCCACGCTTGCTGACCTGAAGCGGCTGCCGTATACCGAGATGGTGATCAAGGAGTCGATGCGTATCTATCCACCTGCATGGGGCTTTGGTCGCAAGGCAGCCGTGGATACCCGGCTGGGCGGCTATGATATCCCGGCGGGCAGCGCGGTCAACTGCGGCGTGATCCATGTGCACCGGGATCCGCGCTGGTGGCCAGACCCGATGCGCTTCGATCCCCTGCGCTTTGATCCAGCCCGCGAGCATACCGCCCCAAAGTATGCCTATATGCCTTTTGGCGGCGGACCCCGCATCTGCATCGGCAATACGTTTGCCATGATGGAAGCGCGCCTGCTGCTGGCGACCATCGCCAGCCGATACCGTCTGCTGCTGCCGAGCGGAACCACGATCCACCCGGAGCCGCTGATCACGCTCCGCCCCAAAGGCGGACTGCGCATGCGGCTGGCTCGCCGCGCGCCTTAGTCGGCTGATGCTGTGGCCGCGCCGTGCGGGTTGAATTTCAGTGCCCACGCCACGCCGAAGATGGACATCATGTACATCATCTGAGCAACCTGCTGAGGTGAATAGGCATCACCCCGCGTCAGCCACCAGCGGATTACGCCGATTTCCGCGCCGCTCAGAAAAGCGCCTATAAAATCGGTCGGCACAGCCGGTTCGATACCCTCTGCGAGCGGTTCCAGCATGTGACAGCAGAATGTCTCTGCCAGATAATCCAGCATGCTGATCGTGAAGGCGATCGAGCCGCGTTCGCTGAACAGTGCCCGATAAAAATCCGCATGTGCACGCACGTGTTCAAAATCTGATGCGTCGTTCATCAGGTCATCAGCGCCGGACAGGATTTGTTCTCTCGTGATCGTCTGGTGATGCTGCCCGATGGCGTCATAGATTTCCGCCATGCCCCGAAAAAGCAGATCATCCTTGTCCTTGTAATGCAGATAAAATGTGGCGCGGTTGATATCTGCACGGTCGGCAATATCGCTGACGCTGATACCATCATAACCTCTCTCGGCGATCAGCGCGATCAGTGCTTCCCGCAGCGCGCGGCGTGTGCGCTCTCTGCGCCGGTCCGGCTTTTCCTGAAGCTCGTTCATTGATATACACCTGTCTTCTAAACAACAGTATGATGAGATTGCTTGTTGACACTCAGCACACGGTTCATATGATTTATTTTGTTCAACAGTGTGTCGTATAATCATCGGATTGTCAATGTGTGAGGATGAGATGTCACAAAAGTTCCCGCCGGGAAGAGCGCCAGCGAACAACGTTGTCAGCGTTATCAGCCTGTTCAACAGGTTCCAGCAGGATTTCATCGGCGAAATGAACCAGCTTTTTGATACCTATGGCGACATTGTCTCCATGGAAATGATGGGCAGGCGTACCTACCTGCTGCGCCACCCGGATCATCTTCACCGTGTTCTGGTGGAGGATGCAGCGAGTTATTACAAGAACGCGGATTACACAGATGAGCGGCGCGGACTGGCGCGCTTCCTGGGTAATGGACTGCTTACAAGTGATGGTGAATTCTGGAAGCGCCAGCGTAAACTGGTATCCCCGGCGCTGCACATGAAACGTATCGCTGGCTATGCCGAGACGATGGTCGAAGAAACCCGAAAGATGCTTGATCGCTGGGATGACGGCGCACTGATCGACATCGATCATGAGATGATGCGGACGACGCTCGGCATTGTCACACGCAGCCTGTTTCAGGCGGACATTGATACAGAAGCAGATCGCGTTGGCAGTGCGGTCACTGTGCTTCAGGAATTTGCCAGTTCATCCAATACGATCGAAACCTTTCTGCCGGACTGGGTTCCGACTCCTCGTCGGACGCGCGAGCAAAACGCAGTGCGCGATCTTGATCGGGTCGTTTACGGTGTCATCGAGAATTGGCGGAGGCAGAGCGAAGATCACGGGGATTTGCTCTCGATGCTGATGCTGGCGCGCGATGATGACGGGCAGCCCATGAGCGACCGGCAGGTTCGTGATGAGATCGTTACGATTTTTCTCGCCGGGCATGAAACGACTGCCAATACGCTTAACTTCGCCCTCTACCTGCTTTCACGCCGCCCTGAGGCTGCCGCGCGCCTCAGGGAAGAGATCGATGAGGTGCTGCATGGCACGCCGCCAACGCTGGACGATCTCAAACACCTGCCTTACACAGAGCGCGTGATCAAAGAAGCGATGCGCCTCTACCCGCCCGCGTTCACCGTCTCGCGTGTCGCCATCCGGGATACGACGATCGGTGAATATGATGTTCCGGCTGATACCGACGTGGTGATCTCGATTTATGGCGCGCACCATGATCCGCGCTGGTGGTCAAATCCGGAAGCCTTTGATCCGGATCGATTTTTGCCGGAACTTGAGGACGCACGTCCGCGCTACGCCTTTCTGCCCTTTGGCGCGGGGCCGCGGGTATGCGTCGGTTTTGGCTTTGCGCAGATGGAAGCACAGATCATGCTGGCGATGATCGCCCAGCGCTTTGCATTCGATGCGCCAGCTCATAACCTGGAGAAAGATGCTCGTCTTACCCTGCGCCCTAAAGGCGGACTGCGCCTGCGCGCCCATGCCCGCCAGCGCACACCCGACGCTCTACCGGCAGGTATGCCCACCTTCTGAGCAAAAAACAGCCGCCTCATCATCGGGGCGGCTGTCTGTTTTGCATCTGCTGGCTCTCAGCGTGTCATCTGCTGTCGCACTGTATCGAGCAGAATTTCTGCCCGCATCTGCGCCAGCGTATAGCAGGGACCTCCGAGCCGCTCTGCCAGCTTCGACGCCAGCCCCTGATCGAAGGCGACATGCTCCATGTTGATCGTCACCGTCTTGATCTCTTCCTGCTTGATCTGGTCGGCGATATAGTGCGCTTCTTCCTGCGGGGGGCGATCGCCGATCGAGACGTTGCCCGCGCCATCCGTGAGCAGGATCATCAGCGGGATGATATCCGGGTTCAGCCGCTTTTCCCGCGCGATCACCTCATACGCCAGCAGCAGACCGGCGGAAAGCGGCGTTTTGCCCCCCACCGGGATCGTTTGCAGGGCAGATTTTGCCAGCACGACCGAATTGGTCGGCGGCAGCACAACCTGCGCGCGATCCTTCTGAAAGACGATCAACCCCACGCGATCGCGGCGCTGATAGGCATCGGTCAGCAGCGACATGATCGCGCCTTTGGTGGCAGACATACGTTCGCTGACCGCCATGCTCCACGAAGCATCCACCACAAACAGGATCAGATTCGCCGTTCGGCGCACGCGCACCTTGCGGTGCAGATCCTGCTTGTTCACCGCATAGGCCATGCCGGATTTGGCTTTCTGATCAGCGCGTGCCCGCTGATGCGGCGCAGCCGCCCGCAGGGTGGCGTCGAAGGCAATATCGCTGGTTTTTCCGTTGGCTGGGCGCGCCTGGATGTACCGCCCGCGTTTACGGTCGGTGCGGGTGCGGGAACGTCGCCCCGCCTGCTTGCGCGTCATCTCGTCGAGCTGCGTTTGCAGCTTGCGCGGGGCGAACTCCGTTCCTGAGGTCACTTTTTTGCCGCCTTCCCACCAGTACGAGTCCTTGTTGTCAAAGATCGTCTGAGGACCGGGATCGGTCTGACCGATGTCCGGCATCTCGTCACCGATGGTATTGGCTACCGAGGGACTTTTTTTTTGACCGCTTCCGGCGACTCTTCATCCGAGATCACTTCTTCGGCGTCGTCGCCCTCGCCCCACTCGCTCATCGCCTGGTCGAGCGATTTTTCCATCTCGGTCATGTTCGCCTGTCCATCCGCGAACGGTCCGCGCTTGAGCCGGTGGGGGATCGCCAGTTCGAGCGCCATCAGGATATCTGAACGTGTGATCCGATCGCGCAGTTCATAGGCAGCGGCGGCGCGCGCCGTCTTGAGCACCACCATGTCGGCGCGGTGACCGTCCACATGCAGGCTGCTGGTCAGCGAGGCGATCGTGTACAGGTCGCGTCGTGTGTAATTGACCGAGTCCACCAGTTCCCGCGCACGGGTGATCCTCTCAGCAAGCTCTGCCTCGCGCGGGGCCCATTCTTCACGGAAGCCCTCCGGGTCGCTCTCGTAGGCGATATGGCGTTCGACAATTTCCATGCGCTCGGCGGCGTCATGGATGCCTTTGACCTCCACAGAGAGGGCGAAACGGTCAAGAAGCTGCGGGCGCAGATCGCCTTCTTCCGGGTTCATCGTGCCCACCAGAATGAAGCGCGCCGGATGAGCGAAGCTGATGCCTTCTCGCTCAACCACGTTGACGCCCATGGCGGCCGAGTCCAGCAGCAGGTCAACGATATGATCGTCCAGCAGGTTGACTTCATCTACGTACAGGATGCCGCGGTTGGCGCTCGCCAGCACGCCGGGGTCAAAGTGCCGCTCGCCGCGCTGGATCGCCTTCTCGATATCCAGCGTGCCCACCACGCGATCTTCAGTGGCGCTGACGGGCAGGTCGATGAACGGAATCTTGCGGCTGGAAAGCGAAAGCTGCTCGCCGCGTTTCTGGCGCTCGGTCACAAAATCCGACCATGTATCAGGGCGATGAGGGTCGTCGTTGAAAGGCGACTCTGCGAAAACCTCAATTTCAGGCAGCAGCGCCGCCAGCGCGCGCGCCGCTGTCGATTTTCCCGTGCCGCGCTCGCCACGCACGAGGACACCACCAATGCGCACGTCGATCGCGTTCAGGATCAAGGCGCGTTTCATGCGTTCCTGCCCGACAATGGCAGTAAATGGATAAACTGGGGGTCGCTTTGCCATAAGAGATTTGCTCACCTCGAAGGAATACGCACCTCATTATAGCTCAGCACCCCTTTCGGTATCAATGTTGGCGGATCGGGTGGACTCATCGCGAGGCTGTTCAGAAGGCTTTGGCGAGGTGGATATTGCAGACCCGGCGCGCAGGGCGTCTTTCTTGCGCTGAAGATCGCGGAAGAAATCGCTCTCAGTGATCTCGCTGACCTGTGCCTGCTTTTTCGCCTGATCGATCTGGATGACGAGGGTTTCCACCTGCGCGCGCAGCGCCGCCTCGCGCGCCTGCACTTCGGCCGCCATCCGCGAGAAGACACGCGCCAGCGAACTCAGCTCTGCGCCGTATTCCTCGACGATGCGCAGGGGAGCAGGATCGTAAGGTTCCCCCTTGCCGAGGGC
>SZPD01000304.1 GCA_030263515.1 Anaerolineae bacterium CFX9
GCACATCGGGCCGCCCGTGAGATCGAAGGCATTGTTGGCGATGAGCTGCGAGATGATCAGCGCGCCGAGCGTGCCGATGGCGAACGAGACTTCGGAGATGCGGAAGAAAGCGATGCCCGAAACGAGCGCCAGCAGCCCCATTGTCACGGCTGAAAGCAGCGCCGCGCCCAGGAAATCCAGCCCCAGGCTGGGAGCAGCTAAGGCAGTGACGTATGCCCCCACGCCGAAAAATACCGGATGACCGAGGGATACCGTGCCGACATGCCCTGCGCTGAGATCGAAGCTCAAGGCGAAGATGATCCATGATACGGTCGAAATCATGGCATTGATGGCATAGTTGGTCGGCGCGATCTGCGGCAAAAGCAGCGTGACCGCGACAGCAGTGACCGCAAGCGCGGCTTGCATGCCCCTGCGCTTCATAGCCCAACCTTCCTGCTGCCGAACAAGCCCCGTGGGCGGATGAAGAGGATCAGCACAAAGAGACCGAACGACACCACGTCCCGATAAGCATAATTGACGTAACCGCCGAACAGCGCTTCGATCAGGCCGAGCAGGAACGCCGCAAAGAACGCGCCGTTGACGCTGCCCAACCCACCCAGAATGACCGCCGCCAGCGCTTTGAGCGTCAGCAGCGATCCCATCGTCGGCGTCACGCTGAACAACGGGGCCATCAGCGCGGCAGCCAGCCCGGCCAGCCCGGCGCTGATGACGAAGGTGATGGTCGCAATGCGTTTGACATCGATGCCGACGATCTCGCACATTTCACGATTTTGCGAGACGGCGCGCATCGCCTTGCCCAGCTTCGTTTGTTTGACGAACCATCGCAGCACGATAAACACCACAATCACAGTCACCAGCACGATGATGCGCTGTGCCGAGATGCGCACTTCAAGCACTTCCAGAATTTGGCGTGTATACGGCGTGGGAACCAGCTTGGGATCGCTGGTGAATTGAATCAGCGCCAGATTTTGCAGCACGATGGAAATGCCGAGCGTCGCTACCGCCTGGACGCGCCAGCTCCGGTTCAAAATCGGGTGGATGATCACCCGCTCCAGCGCAAAGCCGACCAGCGCCGTGATGATGACCACCAGCACGACGATGATCGGATAAGAAATTGCCAGACCGGAAAAGGTCAGCAGCAGGAACAGCGCGTAGCCGCCCACCATGAAAATATCGCCATGAGCGAAATTGACGAGGCGGGCAACCCCAAAGATCAGCGCCAGACCAAGCGTCATCAGCGCGTAGAACGCGCCCAGCGTCAGCCCGTTGATGATGTTCTCGATCAGAATGACCAGTTCGAAAGGCATAAACGCAAATCCAGTTCCGCGGGCGATAGGCTTCGGCGCACAGTCGAAAGCGATCCCCTGTTTCAAAGAAGGCGCTTCTTCACCCTCGCTGTACGCGCGTCATCTCTCCGGCGCACAGGCGCGGGGAAGAGGCGTGAGGGCGATGGATACCCTTCTCCCCGCCCGCCATACAGCCGGGAATTATCCACCCGTTGACAAGCGGAGAGAAGGGATGAGCGAGTGCTGTGCGTGCCTAGCTGTCCGCTTCTGCCTCAGCTTCCTGGCCGCGGCCCGGCACGGGTTCCAGGTCAATGGTTCCGATGAATACCGTCTGCCCGTCACGGATGGTCTGAAGCGTGCCGAACGGATAGGCCTGATTGTGGTCGTCGAACTCGATGAGTCCGATCGGCGTCTCGATGGACAGATTGTCCAGCGCGTCACGGATGCCCTCGCGGGTGACTTCGCCGTTTTCCTCAAGCGCCGTCCGGATAGCTTCGGCGATCACGTAGTACACGGCGTAGTAGGACATGCCGCGATGAGGCGAGTTCGGCGTCCCCCAGCGCTCCAGGAAGCGCGCATCATGTTCGGGATCGAGACCCGCAGCCCAGAACGAGAATTCGATGACACCTTCGCCGATGGTCGGATCATCTTCAGTGAACTGAAGGAACAGCGGCGAGGTCAGGCTGCCGCGCGAGTAGATCGGCACGTCGATACCGACTTCACGGAGCTGGCGCATGAAGACTGAGCCGTCGCGTTCGGTCATGACAACCAGCAGCGCCTCAGGGCGTGCGGCGCGGATGCGGGTCAGCGCCGGGCGGTAATCCGTCGTGCCCAGATCGAAGTAGTCTTCCGTGACGATTTCCACACCCAGTTCTTCGAACAGCGGCTTGTAAGCTGCCAGCGCGCCGCGCCCGAAATCGGTATTTTCAGCCACCAGCGAAATGCGCTGCACTTCAGCGGCGATCTGCTGCGAGAAGGCATGCGCCATGATCAGGTCATCGGGGTTGATGCGGAACTGCCAGATATTGCCGCCGACGCCCATGCCATCATAGATGGTTGGATTGGTCGAGGTTGCCGAAACTGCCGGCGTGCCCCCTTCGGCGATGATCGGCTGCGCTGCCACAGTTGCCGAGCTGCATCCGCCGCCGAGGATGACATCGACTTCCTCGACTTCGATCAACTGGCGCACGGCGTTCACCGCGTCGGTCGGGTTGCATTTGTTGTCCACGACGACGAGTTCGAGCGGGATCCCGCCGATTTCGCCGCCCAGATCTTCAATCGCCATCGTCGCGCCGTACTGGAAACCTTCACCCAGAAATGCGATGGGTCCGGTCATGGGCGCATACAGACCGATCCTGATAGGCTCGACATCGTCTTGAGCTTGCGCAAAGGAAGTGAACGCTGAGAGGAGCAGAAAAACGAACACAAGAATGCGGATGCGTTGGTTGAACATGAGACTCCCTACCTAAAAATAGTACGAACAGCGCAGTTTGAGCCGGCTCACTGTTTCATTTATCGAAACAGTGTTTCAATATTTTTGATTTTAATGATTGTAATGTGGAATCTGAAATAGGCAAGTTTTCTAATCTTCAGGGGGTCATTTTTGGGTAATTCATTGCAAAAGCTGCTGAGACGTGGGCTTGCGGTTCAGCTATGTGTCGCTGTATAGGTGTTGATTTCCTCGGCAATTTCCCGCAGCAGGGCGCTGATCCGTTCCTGGTAAGCCTTCGCATCCGGGTAGAGGTGGCGTGGATAAGCCAGGCTCACCCCGGCGATGACTTTGCCATCAGCGCCGAAAACGGGCGTGGCGATCGCGGCGATATCCTCAAAATGCTCGCCGTTGTTGACGGCGATGCCCGTCAGCCGGATGTCGCGAATCTGTTTCCACAATAAGTCGGGTTTCGTGATGCTGTTTTCGGTGTAGGCTGGCAGCCCGCTGCGCCTGATGAAGTCGTGGATGAACTCATCGGGCTGGAAAGCGAGCAGGACTTTGCCGAGCGCGGTGCTGTGCAGCCCGGTCGAGCCGCCAGCTTCGACCACCACCTTGATCCGCCCGCGCCCGTCCAGCACTGCCAGATAGATCACCTGATGCCCGCTCAGCGTTCCCAGATAAAAGTTGTATTCAAAGCGGTCAGCATAGGTCTCAAAAACGCGCCGCGCAAACTGTGGCAGCGGGTTGTGATGCATATACAGGCTTGCCAGTTTCATCAGCACCGGTCCCAGCCCATAGCGCTGTGTCTTGGCATCCTGCGTGAGATAGCCGGCGCTTTCCAGTGTCGTCACCAGCCGCACAACCGTCGCGGGGTTCATATCCAGCTTGCGCGCCAGTTCGCGAATCCCCAATGTGGGCTGCTGGGGATCGAAGGCTTCGAGGATCATCAGCCCTTTTGCCAGCGTTTGACTCGGTTGGTTGGCGACAGCCGGTGTTTTACCCATCACGACTCCGTAGGAAGAACGTCATGCTGCTTGCGATGAAACCATGTTTCAGCCAAGCATAATGACGCCGCGGGCGCATTGCAACCCTCAGGGGTTTTATGCCCGATTTTACCTGACCTCTATACAGGCAGTGAATTTGAGCGGCCTGCTGTATTTTCCTGCTGGGCGATCTAAGACTGAGGCATTATCCAGCCAGCAGCCACAGGGTTCCCATCCCTGCCAGTGCCGAGACGCTAAAACGGCGTGTTCGCCAGAAAACTGCTCCAGCGGCGAGGAGCGCGGCGCTTTTCGCAATCAACCCGTCGGGATCCCTCATGAGGGATAGGACTGTCAGTGCAGAGAACACCGCTATCGGCATAAATCGGAGAATTTCACGCCATTTCAGTGAAATCTGTCTTTCGCTCAAAATGAATCCGCTGACGCGGCACAGATACACGATGAGCGTCGAAGCCGCAATCACAGGCTGTATATCCATAAGGGTTCATTTTTCCCCAATGCATCGACGAAGTCGGGGGCTGTTTTCCAGACCGAATCCGAACAGCGAACCGAGGATGCCGACAGCAAAAATGGTGATGCTGCCAAACCCCACAACCGCACCGAAACATGCTGCTGCGCCTGAAAAGATGGCAACCACGCTGCTCGTTCGTGTCTTGATGAGCGAGAGCAGCAGGAGAAAAAATGTCAGCGGTGCAATGAAATCGAGCTGGAAGTGAGCGAGGTCGCTGAACAGCGGCGTAAACAGAATGGCGATCGCTGTGCAGACATTCCATGAGAGAAACATGCCGCTCTCAATTCCCAACAGAAATGGAAGATTGGTGTTCGATGGATGTGACGTCGTCATTCCATAGGCTGCATCGGTCAGACCAAATGCCGCGATTGCTGACTCCATCCGCGAAAATGCAATCTGCCTGCTCAGTGCAGCGCCGTAGAGCATGGAATGAATATTCATCAGCAGGATCGTCATGAGGACGGTGGGCAGCAGCGCCCCTGTCCCGATGAGTTGTGCCAACGCTGTTTGTGTCACGGCGGAGTTGAGTGACAAACTCATGAACTGAATCTGCGCACCGCTTAACCCGGCATCGCGCGCCGCGAGTGCATAGGTGGTCGCAAACGGGATGGCGACGAACCAGAGCGGCACACTCGCTCTGAGTCCGCGCCAGAATGCCGCTGAACAGACCGCGCGGATCACTCCCGCTCACCTTGCATGGCGCGTGGACGCCATTCAAATACCTGTTCCGTCAAGGACGACAATCCGGTCAGGTGGCTTCCATCTTTTTCTTCAAGCAGCCGAAAGTCGTATTTTTCATAGAGGTGACGCGCCGTCGAGAGACCGGAAAACGTTGTCAGGTAGACTCTTGGGAACTGCTTCCGTTTGCAAAACTCCATTGCAGCGTTCATCAGCCGATTTCCCGCGCCGAGACCGTGATACTGCGGATCGATGATGAACCAGCGGAGCCGCGCCCCCTCGCTGTCAGCCCGGCTTCCATCGATGAAGATCCCGCCAACAACCTCGTGGTCAATATGGGCGAACCATGCCCCGTCATGACCCGGATCGAAGCGATTGAAAAATTCACCGATTTCATGGGCAACTTTCGCCTCGAAGTATTGTCCCAAATTCCAATACCTTGCGTAGTATGTGCCATGCAGTTCAACAATCCGCCCGATTCCGCCAG
>SZPD01000305.1 GCA_030263515.1 Anaerolineae bacterium CFX9
GGGCAGGTATTGCAGCTTGAACCCTACCAGTTGATGTGGATCATTCCCGCCGGGCATGAGGCATCACCGCCAGATAGATACGCGGATGCAGCCCGCGCAGGCTGATACGAATGGATTTCGTGATCTGCCAGGGCGAGTGAGCGAACGCATCTTCAATCAGCCTGATCTCGTGCGTGATCAGTGCCAGGCGAGCCGCCGGTCGAGCCAGACGAGCTGCCTCCGCCAGCATTGCGGGATAAAGGGAGCGATTTTCCTGATGGCTGCCCACCAGATTACCAAAGGGCAAATCAGCCAGGATGACATCGCACGATTGACTGCGAAGCGGCGTTTCGGTCATATCGGCCGCTGTAAGGTGAATACTGCCAATCCCTGAAGCAGCGACATTTTCCCGGCAGCAGGCCAGCGCGCCCCAGTCGCTGTCGATGCCGATCAGCCCATCAGCGGGCATGCAGCGAAATCGCTCGATGAGCAGGCTGCCCGATCCGCATCCCAGGTTGACTACCACATCTGATGGCACAGGCTCGGTCAGCATGTTCATGGCATAAGCTGCCGGTCCGTTAAGCGCGCCTTCCCGATTGCACACCCGCCACGCCCTGACAGAGGTTGGGCGCGGCGTCGTCCGCACCAGCACATCCCAGCCCTGAACAGTTCGAGACCTGCGAATGCGCACAAGCAGATCGCCTTTATCATCTGCTGCTGGCAGTTGAACAGCTTCTGACAAGGCCGCCGCAATGCGGCGCATGACACCAGAGTCACTTCCGGCAGCACTGATTTCCAGAGAATGATATGGAGCGCGTGAGGCCCGCATCACCTCTTGAACAACTGCAACCAGCATTCGCCAGTTCTGATCGCCGAGCAGCGCTTTTGGGCGCGTGACAGGAAACGAAACAACGTTATAAGCCGCCGATGAAAGATTAAGACTCGCCAGCCGGGAAAGATCGCCCGTATAGTGAAATGTCACTGCACCCGCCCCAGCAGCCTCGATGCGGGTGACGGCGTTCCCTAAAATCTGTTTTACTTCAGCAAGGCTGAGCGCTTCCAGCCCTTCCGTGACTTCAAGTTCAATCAGGCTGGACTTACGCTCTCTGCCAGCAGATCGGTAAGCACTATGTTTCATGCCGTTTCCTTGTGACTGATCCCGCGAAATCCCATAAGTTATCCGTGTCTTCATACAAATTAAGTGAAATTCCCTCACCCTTGCGAGTATAATACTTACGTTTGTTTCTGCCGTATCAGAGAGAATCCTCGTGCCTTATCTTGTTCGTCATATCATCATTGAGCTGAACGACTGTCCGTTTGAAATACTGAACGATCTGCCTCTGATGGAGCGCATGCTGCTGGATGTTGCGGATGCGCTCAAAACAGAGGTCATGAAGGCAACGTCATACCAGTTTGATCCACAGGGTGTGACCGCTATCCTGATCGTTGGCGCTTCCCATCTGTCAGTGCATACCTGGCCAGAGAATGGTTATGCCAGCGTGGATATGGTCGTCTGCACGGACAATTTCGAACTGACTGAAGTGATTGCGCTCGTCAAGGAACACTGCAAGACCAACAATGTCAATTTCATCGAATTTCGACGTGGACTGGTCAAAACCGAATGAGCGCCCTCCTATCGCGGATTAATGCGTCAGAGCGCGGCCGCTTTGCTCTCCTGGCGTTTTTGCTCTTCTTCAACGCCATGGTGCTTGAGTCCAATGAGGTTGTGGCCACCAGTGGCTTCATCAGCAACGTCGGCGTCCCCCAGATCCTGATCGTCTGGGCAGCAGACATGGCTATCATCATTATCACATCCGGTGTCTATTCACTGTTTGTGGACAGGGTTCAGCGCGGACGGCTCGCCGTTATGCTCTACATCCTGTTCTGTGTCGTATACCTGATGCTGTATCTGCTGTTCAATTCAGGCTCCGCAGGGCTGATCGGTTATGGGCTGCTGCTCGTTGTCAATGATCAGCAGTGGCTGCTTTTTCCGCTCGTTGTGTGGGCGCTTGCCAATGATATGTTCTCTGTTTCCGAGGCAAAGCGCCTGTTTCCTGTGCTTGGAATTGCCGCCTTCTCCGGGGGCATGGTGGGAAATGCAACCGCTGCGGCGGTAGCGCAGATCGTCGGTCAGCATTTCGGTTTGCTGTTGTTCAATGCGATCTTGATTCTGTTCTCAGGCATCATCCTGTACTTTGCGCTTCGAAGAATTCGCATCACGACACGTCAATCGCGCGAAGGGGAAAAGCTGTTCGACTCACTTCGCGAGGGTATTGGATTTGTCCGCGAAGTGCCCATCTATCGCTACCTCACCTTCGCCATGATCCTCCTCGGTATCGGCCTCAACGCAATCGAGTTCGATTTCCTGACCAATGTCTCGGAAACCTACACAGATGCAGCCCAGGTGCAGACCTTCTACGGCACTTTCAAGCTGGCGGTTGCTATCGGGCTGGTGATTCTGCAAGGGTTTGTTGCCTCATGGCTGCTGAACAAGGTGGGTTTCAAATACATATTCGTCATCCTGCCGATCGTCATGCTGATCGCCTTGATGATGGGAATGCTCTGGCCCGGAATCCTGGGCATTGTCCTGGGGAATTATATTGTTCGTATTTCAAAACTGGGGGTCGATGAGCCTTCCAACAAAGCGTTCCAGAATCTTGTTCCCGATGAACGTCGTGGGCGTGTCAGTGCCTTCATGGATGGATACCTTTATCCTCTCGGTTCGATATTGGGCTGTTTCATCGTCGGCGCGACACTGATCGCCAATGGACAGGGACTCATTTCAGAGAACAGTGCTCGCGTTCTCTATCTGGGAATAGCCATGGTTGGCGCAGTCACAGCTTTGTTTCTGACCACCAGAATTCACCTTCATTACGATCGCAGCATGTTGAACTGGCGTCTGAAACGGAGAAAGCGCGGTTCCGCCATCGAGAATCTGGACTTTTGACGGTAAGGTAAGGAAATGCTGCCAGACTCTGTAATTGCGGCTGTCGATCAGTATTGGGCGGGCATCACCGACTGCGATCCGGGTATGCTGCGGCACAAAGGGATTAATATCGTCAAGACAGAGAAGAGTCCCGGTATCACTGCCCTTTCTGTTACTTCCGGCAGTTGGGTCATTTCCTGCCTGCCGGAAGTTCCCGATGCCGCTGTCGAGTCGCTCTCACCGCACCTGCTCAGTCACGATTTTGAAGACAGCAGCCGTCGCCAGGCCATACATGCCATTCTTGAACGCTGTGGCATGATCGATATGTACGGTCCGAGTGAGCTTCTTTATGTTACTCGCTCCACATTTACTCCTTTTGAAAGTGTCGCGTTTCGAAAGCTCACACCAGACGATCTGCAAGCCATTCAGAGCTTTAGGGAAGGAATGGGCGGGATCATCGACTGGCGCGTGGGCGATCCTGCTGTATGGCCTTATGTCATCGGAACTTTTGATGAAGACAGGCTGGTTGCTGTTGGAGCAGTACGGAACTGGGATAATGTGATTGGCGAGACTTACGTAGATACCCTGCCCTCGTATCGTGGAAAAGGTCTTGCAAACAGCCTGACCAGCGAGACGACACGATGGATTCTGCATGAGTCTCAACTCATCGCCCAGGCCGGTGGCGAGATTGTTAACCCCGCAGCGGGAAGGATTTCGAGGCGACTGGGCTATCAGCTTTATGGCGTCCTGCTGATGAACAATTTATGCCGGCGCACCTAGCTGAATGTTTCCAAACTGTAATTCAGAGTATAATCGCTTTAGGTTTTCTCGCTGAATCTGAATATTTATCGTCATAATCCGACTGATAGGCTACGTTCGCCCGGTGGATGCTGTTGGAGGGAACGGAATGACAAGTAATGCGACACTTAGGGTTGGGCGCCGCGAGCTGGTCGCGATGGTCATCGGTGTTCTCCTCTATGGAGGCATCGCCTGGCTCACCAAATTCTCTGATATCGCAGGCACGGTCGGGGCTGATATTCGTCCTGCGGTGGCCATCCCCATCTTCTTCGGTTTTGTATACGGGCCCATCGTCGGCTTTGTGACAGGCATGTTCGGGAACTTTCTCGGCGATGCCCTACTGGGTTATCTTGCGGGCTACCCACTTCCGCCAGACTTCGCTACCGGAGATGTCGTTCGTGATGTCTTCATCGCATATTATCTGAACTGGCAGATCGGCAACGGACTCAGCGGCATGATCCCCGGCATTATGGCGCTCTATCACAAGCGTTACTACTCGCTGAAGGATCAGTTACACGCTTTCGTTTATATGACTGCCGGCGTGGTTGTGGGCATGGGCTTTGCTGGAATCACCGATATGTGGATCTACAACGTCGATTTCCAGACCTCTTATGAGGTGTTCTCGACGGTGATCCAGCATAATTTCTTTGTCTCGGCATTTCTGGTTCCCCTGCTCCTCTTCAACTATGCCCGTCTTGACATGCTCGATTTCCGCGGGACTAAATTCCTGCAATCAGGACTGCTGCGTCGACTCGCAACGACGATCGTGATCTCAGCGGCTGTCCCGACCGTGCTGCTCGGTCTGTTTCTTGCGCTGGTCAGCGAACGGGATGAAACTCTGCTCATCAAGCTGCTTGCCGCTGGCTTGATTACGCTTGCCTTTACCGCCGTAAATTCCACTCTTGCTGCGCAGAGTATTTCACGTCCCCTGCTCCGCCTGACGGATGCAGCAAGTGATATGCAGATGGGACAGCTCGATCAGGCACGGGCAAAAGAGCTGCAAAATACCGAAGCCGATGATGAAATCGGGCAGCTCAGCAGGATGTTCGGAAAGATGGCTGTTGAGGTGCTTCAGCGTGAGGAAAACCTGAAGCGTCAGGTCGAAGCCCTCAAGATCGAGATCGATCAGGCGAAGCAGAGCAAGCAGGTTGCTGAGATCACGGACAATGAGTTCTTCCGGGAGCTTCAGTCGAAGGCGAAGTATCTGCGCAATCGGGATAAGTCTGCATCGGATCAGCCGACAGTGTTTGAGACAAAATCAGCCGTGTCCCAGGAATCCGGTGCGGCAGAAGAAACCCAGCCCCCCCAGGCAATTGATGGTCTGCTGAGTTCAGATGAGCCTGAGTCGCCGGCTGGAGCGGGAGACTGAATCATTCAGTGAGCTTTCTCCATGTTTGACTCTGAACAGAAGCTCCGCGTTCCGGCGCCAGAGCCTTATCCCGTCCTGGGATGGCGCGGAAATGTACTTGCCATTACATCCGATCCGTTTACCTATATCTCCGATCTGAAGCAGAGGTTCGGAAAAGTCGCCGGTTTGGTGCGGGGCGGCAATCCGGCGATTCTGTTTCCGCAGCCGGAATGCCCTGGTACGGTGTTTGTATTTGGCGTGGAAAATAATCGCGCTGTGATGTCTCAGCCGAATATATTTCAGTCAGGTCCCATTATCGGGCCTGCCTATGGCAAC
>SZPD01000306.1 GCA_030263515.1 Anaerolineae bacterium CFX9
CCAGCCGTCCCCACGATCAGCGCGTTCCGCATTGGGTTCATGCCGATCACGTACATTGGCTCGGCAGACTGAAGCCCCAAGCCCTTTCGCTGTCCAATCGTGTAATTTGCCAGCCCGGCATGCTCGCCAATGACTGAGCCGTCTCGCCGCACGATCGGGCCGCTCACCATAATCTCCGGCGCATGCTCGCCGAGGAAGCGGCGATAGTTGCCATCCCCCAGAAAACACAGATCCTGGCTGTCCTTCTTGCTGGCAGTGGGCAATCCAAACCGGGCAGCCAGCTCACGCACCTCTGTCTTGGGATATTCGCCCACCGGGAAAAGCGCATGCGCGAGCTGATCCTGACCCATGACGCTCAGGACATAACTCTGATCCTTGGCATCATCCACCCCTTTGCGAAGTCGATACCTGCCATCCGGCGCACGATCAATGCGCGCATAATGCCCGGTTGCCAGATAATCTGCCTCCAGCGCCAGCGCATTCTTTTGCAGCCAGTCAAAGCGGATATGCCGGTTGCATTCGATACACGGGTTCGGTGTATATCCCTGCCGGTGCTGATCGATGAAATATTCGACCACGGTATTCCTGAACACCTCTTTGGTATCCAGAACGTAGAAGGAAATACCCAGCCTGTCCGCGATACGCCGAGCATCCGCCATCTGATCCGGCGTGCAGCAGCGGTTATGCGCGCTGCCCGCTTCCGCCTCTTCAGACCAGAGACGCATCATCATGCCGACGACATCATAACCCTGCTCCACCAGCAGAGCCGCCGCCACAGAACTATCCACTCCACCGCTCATCGCCACCACGACGCGGGTATCTGCGTTACTCACTTGCAGCCGTCTCTCGCCACTTAACTGAATGAAACTATCCGGAATTGCGCTGCAACTGACGCAGGCGCTCGATCACAACACACAGCGTATCAACCACATAATCGACATCTTCTTCGCTGGTATCCTTACCAATAGTCAAGCGAAGACTGTTGCCAGCAAGCGCTCTTGGATAGCCCATCGCCAGAAGCACGCTGGAAGGCTCCGGGTTGCCGGTCTTGCAGGCTGAAGCGCTGCTGGCAGACACGCCTTTCAGGTCAAGGTGCATGATTAGCGCGTTTCCATCAATGCCATCAAAAACGAAGCTGGCATGAGACGGCAGCCGCTGCTCAGGATGCCCGGTCAGGTGCGTCCCAGGTATGCGCGACTGGATGCCATCGACCAGCTTATCACGCAGCGTCTGATAGTGTGCTGAACGCGCATCAAGCTCTTCGTAAGCAAGCTCCAGCGCCTTCGCCATGCCGACGATCCCGGCAGTATTTGAAGTCCCCGCGCGCCGAAAATTCTCGTGGCTGCCGCCCGTCTGGCTCGGCACGAGGTCAATCCCCTCTCTGACGTAGAGCGCGCCAACCCCCTTGGGCCCATAGAATTTATGCGCAGAGATGCTCAGCATATCGACGCCCAGCGCCGCCACATCAAGCGTAAGCTGACCCGCCGCCTGCACGGCATCGGTATGAAACAGAACGCCGTGCTGATGCGCAATTTCAGCCAGTGCGGGGATCGGCTCAATCGTCCCCACTTCATTGTTGACATACATGACGCTGGCAACCGTTGTCCGCTCAGTGATACTGCTCGCGAAATCCTCCACATCCACCATCGCAGTGCGATCGACCGGCAGAATGCTCGATGTGAACCCCATCAGTTGGGCAAGCTGCTCAACTGTCCGGCTGACTGCGCTGTGCTCAATCGGTGTTGTGATCAGGTGCTCGCCATGAGAGCGCCGCCCCCATGCCGCGCCGCGAATTGCCAGATTGTCGCTCTCCGTTCCCCCACTGGTAAAGATCACCTCTGACGGCTTGCAGTTGAGCAGCCGGGCAATCGTGGCACGCGCATCTTCGACAGCCTGTTCTGCGCGCCGACCAGCCGCATGTGCAGACGAGGCATTTCCGAAATGCGTATCGAAGTACGGCATCATGGCTTCCACAACGCGAACATCCATCGGGGTGGTTGCGGAATAATCCAGATAGACTGACCTGCGCTGCGACATGAGCTTCCCTCACGCTAGCTGTCGTGGGTTCGGGCAACAATTTCGTGTATTTTAACCGAAAGTGCCTGCCCTGTCAGGATTCCCTTTCGGGCGGAATGAACATGCGCGCTTCACGCTCTCACGATAATATAGTGACCGTTGCTTACTGAGAAAGCACGGAGATCGGAAATCATCATGTCCCTGATTGAACAGATCCATGCCCGTGAAGTCCTCGACTCACGCGGCAATCCCACAGTGGAAGTTGAGGTTACCCTTGTCGATGGCGCATTCGGGCGCGCTATCGTCCCCAGCGGCGCATCCACGGGCGAAAATGAAGCTCTGGAACTGCGTGATGGTGACAAGTCGCGTTATGGGGGTAAAGGCGTCCTGCGCGCGGTGCAGGCGGTGAACGGCCCCCTGGCTGAAAATCTGGCTGGCGAATATGCGCTGAACCAGAAAGCAATCGATGACAAAATGCTCGCGCTGGACGGCACACCGACCAAGAGCAATCTCGGTGCGAACGCGATCCTCGGCGTCTCGATGGCGGTTGCCAAAGCTGCCGCCGCATCTGTCGAGCTGCCGCTCTACGCCTATCTGGGCGGCGCGCATGCCCATATCCTGCCCGTCCCCATGATGAACATCATGAACGGCGGGAAACACGCCCACGGCAGCACCGATTTTCAGGAATTCATGGTCATGCCGGTTGGCGCAGCAACCTTCGCCGAAGGTCTGCAATGGGGGGTTGAGATCTATCACGCGCTGAAGAGCATTCTGCACAAAAAAGGTCACTCCACAACAGTGGGCGATGAAGGCGGGTTTGCGCCCAGCCTCGGTTCCAATCACGGCGCGCTGGATGTCATTATGGAGGCGATCCAGCACGCGGGCTTTAACACCGACCAGGTGAAGATCGCGCTCGACCCGGCTGCGTCAGAAATCTATCGGGACGGCAAGTATCATCTGGAGATCGAGGGCCGAACCCTGAGCGGCGAAGAAATGGTCGAATTCTGGCGCAAATGGTGTGATGAATACCCGATCATCTCGCTGGAAGATGGACTGGCAGAAAGCGACTGGGAGAACTGGTCGCGCCTGATGGCTGCCATTGGCGATCGTGTGCAGATCGTCGGCGATGACCTGCTGGTGACCAATGTGGAATTCGTCAAGCGCGCCATCCGCGAAAATTCCGTCAATTCACTGCTGTTCAAGGTGAATCAGATCGGCTCGCTGACGGAAGCGTTCGCAGCGGCGCAGCTCAGCCAGCGCCATAACATGACCGTTGTCGTCAGCCATCGCAGCGGTGAGACGGAAGATACCACCATCGCAGACCTGGCGGTCGCGTTGAACGCCGGACAGATCAAGACGGGCGCACCAGCGCGCACTGACCGCATCGCCAAGTATAATCAACTGCTTCGCATTGAAGAAGAACTCGGCGATGCTGCTGTCTACGCAGGGCGCACCGCCTTCACCAATCTGAAGCTTGATATCTAGTCCGGCTGATATTTCAGATCGGCATTCAAGAGGGTCGCCGTGATCAGACATCGGTTCAACAGCAAACGCACCAAGATTGTCGCAACTATCGGTCCTCGCTCGCGAGATGAGAAGACTCTCCGTTCCATCATTCGCGCCGGGATCGATGTCGCACGCATCAACTTCTCGCATGGAACCCACGCTGAACACGGCGAGACGATCGATCGTATACGGCAGATTGCGGATGAAGAAGGCGCGCTCGTCGCAATTCTGTGCGATATCCAGGGTCCCAAGATCAGGCTGGGGAAGATCGCCAATGAGCCGCTCATGCTTTCGCCGGGGGATACCATCACCCTCACGCTGAACGAAGCTGACGGAACCAATAACGTCGTCAGCCTGCCTCATCCGGAATTTGTCCCTGATATCACACCGGGAACCCGGCTGCTGATCGGCGATGGCGATCTCCAGTTTGACGTGTTATCCAACACGGGGCAGAGCCTGATCTGCGAAGTCAAGATCGGGGGACCGCTCGGCTCGCGCAAGGGAGTCATGGCGACCAATGCCCGCCTGTCCCTTTCCGCGATCACCGATCAGGATCGTGAGGATATCAAGTTTGCGCTGACCAAACAGCCCGATTACATCGCCATGTCGTTCGTGCGGCACGCTGAAGATCTGCGCGAAATGAAGTGGCTGATCAAGATGCTGGGTGGCAATGCAGCGGTGATCGCCAAAATCGAGAAGCATGAAGCCCTTGAGAACCTGGAAGATATCATCGATATCGCCGATGGTATCATGGTCGCGCGTGGGGATCTGGGGCTTGAGCTGGCGCCGGAAGATGTGCCTTACCATCAGAAGCGCATCATCAAGATGTGCAACGCAGCCGGGAAACCGGTCATCACCGCCACGGAAATGCTCAAGTCGATGGAGCACAGCCCCCGCCCAACCCGTGCTGAAGCGAGCGATGTCTACAACGCCATTCTGGACGGCACGGATGCCGTCATGCTGAGCGGAGAAACTGCCAGCGGCGATTATCCGGCAGTCGCAGTGGAAACGATGGCGAATATCGCCTCGATGGCGGAAAGCCACCTGCCCCACTTTCAATCCGCCGCTCATGACCGGCTTCCCAAACTCAATCTTCAGGGGCGCGAAGCCACTTCTGATGCGGTGAGCTGGGCGACCGTCAACGTCGCGGATACCCTGGGCTGCAAGGCGATCGTGACCGCAACGCTGACCGGGTATACCACGCGCAGAGTGGCAAAAGAGCGCCCGCGCACACCGATCATCTGCGTCACGCCCAACGAAACCACCTACAAGCGTATGGCGCTGATCTGGGGTGTTTACCCGCTGCTGATCAACGAATATGACACGATCGATGAAATGATCGTCACGGTTGTGCGCGCAGCGAAACAGGAAGGTCTGGTTGGCAGTGGGGACAACCTGGTGATCATCGCCGGCGTCCCTGCGGGAATTGGCGGGCAGACCAATTTCCTCAAGGTACACACGGTAGGCGAAGCGGGCGAGCTTGACTCCCCCTGAGAACAGCCGGCAATTCACCTGAAAGCACAGCGCCCTGCCGTATGACAGGGCGCTGTGCGTTTCTATTCATCACCATCCACAAATTCAACTGGCTCGGAGGAACGCCGCGCCGATCGACTGCGCCGTTCATAGGTGCGTGCGGGCTGCTCAGTCTGCCAGTCTGTGGACGCCCCTGCTGATGGGCGCACATGGCTGGATGTCGTCGCCACCCGATCTGACGCAGGCGCTGCGCGTTCCACCGCATAGCCCGGCTGTGCGCTGGCGCAGTAAGGGCACAGATCCCAAGCCAGCTCCAGCATACGGGCACAGCGCACACAGGGTTTCTTCA
>SZPD01000307.1 GCA_030263515.1 Anaerolineae bacterium CFX9
TAGGCTGTGGTATCCAGATGCCCGCGGCGCAGCAGCTCCAGCCCTGTCATGGCGACGATCAGGCTGGCAGCCGCAGTCATGAAAACGGCAGTCACTTCGCGCACATCCGTGACGAACGCTGCCGTAACCGTCTGGAGGATGCCGAATCCCAGGATGATCAGCAGGATGCGGTGGGCATAGCGGGCGACCAGGGAATCGCGCGGTGATTTGTATGAGGGAGGTTCAAAATAGCCGCGCAAGGCAGCCCTTGCCTTCATGAGGTCCGTGTCTTCTGACCGACAGGCGGTCGGTCTCACATGTCAGTGATAGTATAATCCCAAATAACTGTAATATTACGTGGAGATTTCGGTGACCAGCCGGTAGCGAATCAGCGCTTAAAGTTTCGATTAACCCTGCGTGCAGAACGCACCTTTTCAGAACAAATTTGTGTATAATCGACATGGTTGTGTAAAAAATCACGTAGTCGTGAGAACGAGGTGACCGAAGTGTCAACGGTTCTGTCCACACTACAGGGACGGGTACTTCTGCTCAACGGGCGCACGTGGGAGCCGCTCTCCATCATTTCCATCCCGCGCGCGATCAACCTGCTGCTGTCAGAAAAAGCCGTCGTCGTCGAACAGACTGACCAGTTTTTACGCACTGTGCGGGATCGCTTCCCGATCCCGTCGGTTATCGCTCTGCGCTCGTATGTCAATGTGCCGCGTCGCCAGGCGCACTGGAGCCGGCGCGGTGTGCTGGTGCGCGATAACTACACCTGCATTTACTGCGGCGTGACGCCGATGCAGATCGCCAGGGGCAAGACGCTGGTAAAAAGCGATTTCACCGTCGATCATATCATCCCCAAGTCTCGCGGGGGCAAGGATCAGTGGGGGAATACCGCCTGCGCCTGCTATACCTGCAATCATCGTAAAGGCGACCGCCTTCCCCACGAAGCGGGATTGAAACTGCTGTGGGAGCCGAAGACGCCGAGGACGAGCTACCTTGTCGTCGCCATTGGCAGCGGACTGGATGCCTGGAAGCGGTACATCGAATACTAGCGGTGTGCCGCTTTTTGTTGTGATTATTCCGGTGTATCTGACTTAGGTTCCACCCAATCCGTGGGTATTACTATCTTGGCATCAATTCCCGCATGTTCCTTAAGCAAATAAAGCAGACGCGATCCATCGATTAGCTCCAGTGGCTTGCCGTTCGCGAACTCGAACGCAGCCTGACCGAAGCCACTTGTCGTTACCAGAATACCCTTTGATGCTCCTTCGTTATGTAAGGTTCCAAAAAGGTCTCGCACAGCACTGACACCCACGGTGTTTTTGTATCGTTTAGCCTGAATAACCACTTTTCCACCAAGAATCGGTCGTTGGTCAAAGGCTACACAGTCTACACCGCCATCTCTTGAGGCCCGGGTCAGTCTTGTTTCGAGACCCATTCTGCTGAACAGGTTTGTGATCAGGTTCTCAAACCCGCCTGGAGTCAAGTCCATAAGATTGGGCCGCTGGTCTATGGTGGACAGGACGTCAACCTCATCCACAAACCGTGGATCGACCATGTTGAATTCAAGCACGGGCTTTACAGGAAGTAACTCATCGGGCGATTTGGAGACTGAAGCGTGAAGTACTTTTAGACATTCAATCGGATCTACGCGATTCAAGTCAAATGTACGGAATGTTTCTTTCGTAGCTCTCACTGTTACTAGGCATGGCCGAATGGACGTTCCAGTTCCTTTGTCAATCGTGTCCACATGGCCGTTAAAGACCACTGATTCAACGTGGTTGCTATAGTCCGCAGTAAATACTTCATGTAATGTGCGCAACGCGATTTGAGCTATCAGACTTGAGTAGAGTGACTTAATCTGTGTAGCTGGTCGCTTGACTGACGATATCTCGTCTTTTGTGCGTACATATTTGTAGGATGACTCATTAGGTACTACTTCAATCTTTGGAAGCTCGAAATCGATAACCAGCTGTTTCGACTCAGGGACATATGCCAGCTTCTCTTGCTTGGCAAAGTAAATCGAATAATCACTCAACTCCAAAGTCTGTGCAAAGTACGCAACAATAGCCTTTGGCGCACCACTCTCATAATCTTGCTGGAACCGGTCTAAAGCACTGTTGTAAGTTTCAATGTCTTCCTTCGTGCGTGCTTCTTGTTCAGCGTGGTTTGCGCGAGCCTGTTCCCACTGTTTCTTCAGCTCAACATATCTGCTCTCAAAGGCATTCATCTCAGAACGAAAGGTACGTTGTGCCCGTTCTACATTTCGCTTGTGTGCATCTTTGGCGCCAGGAATCAGTAGCTTCAGGGCTGACGGCGTCTTAGGGGGATGATACACCGGCTTTGTGAGACCCGCGGAAAGATCCACGGCTCTAAATGGCTTCGGTGAATATGCTTTTCTCAATGCCTGGAAGAACGAGACAGGTTGTTTTGTGAGTGATTCCTTTAGAACGTTACCCAGCGCAAGGACTAGCTCATCAAGCGATCTGTTCAACATCTCAACTTTGGCCAGTTGTGCAGCTTCGTGATCGGCCTTCGCTTGTTTATCCTGAAGTCTTCTCTGTTTCTCGGCATCCTTGAGGGCTTTCTCTTCATCACGCGCCTTAGCTTTAAGGGCTCTCAGCTGTTCACGTTCGTATTGGGTTAGGTTGGTATACGTTTTGTTGGTCATACTATCTCTCAAATAAGTCCGTCTTGTGTTTGTGCAGAAGACTAGCGCGATAGGGTGCATCACTATAAAGTAGTCTATCATGACCTGGTGCAGTTTCGAATAATCGAATTTTTGAACTTGGTCTAGGAAGTTGCCACGTTTACCCCGGTTAATACGTACTAGATCATAAGTTGTCTCATCTTCTGCTTATTTAAGGGCGAGAAAGGGTTTTCTATGAGTACCCCAGACGTCATGGTCGATGTCAGAAATCTGACCCGGACGTTTCAGACAGGCAGCGGCAAACCGCTGATCGCTGTCAACAACGTCAGTTTTCAGATCAGGAAAGGCGAAATTTACAGCCTGCTGGGTCCGAACGGCGCGGGCAAATCGACCACGATCAACATGATCAGCGGTTTGCTGTCTCCTACCAGCGGCGAAGCCTATATCGGCGGCTACTCAATCACGCAGCAGCCGGTTGAAGCCAAGAAGCTGCTCGGCGTCGTGCCGCAGGAAATCGCGATTTACCCCTCGCTGACAGCGCGCCAGAATCTGGTCTTTTTCGGGCGGATGTATGGCCTGCATGGCTCTGATCTCAACCGGCGTGTGGATGAGGTGCTCGACTTCATCGACCTGCGCGACCGTCAGAACGAGAAGGTAGAGAAGTTTTCCGGCGGCATGAAGCGGCGCGTCAACATCGGGATCGGTTTGCTGCACCAGCCAAAGCTGATCTACATGGATGAGCCGACCGTCGGGATCGACCCGCAGAATCGTCGCCGCATCCTCGATACCGTGCTGCGTCTGCGCGATGAAATGGGCACGACCATTCTCTACACCTCGCATCTGATGGAAGAAGTTCAGGAACTGAGCAACCGCGTTGCGATCATCGATCATGGTGAAGTGATCGCTGTCGGCACGGTGGGCGAGCTGATCCAGAAGATCGGTGAGGAAGACCGGCTGTTCTTCAATGTCGGCGAGCAGCCCGTCAGCGAGGCGCTGCTGGCGCGCTTCCAGACGGAGGTCGCCGGCGTAACCAGCGCGAAGTTTGCCCCGCCCGGCAAGGATGGCGAAGGCTCGTCGAGCGGCATGATCACGATCTTCGCCCGGCGTGGACGCCGTGCCCTGCCGGATCTGCTGCGCATCACCAACGAAGCCAATCTCGATGTCTTCTCGGTGGAGGTGCGCGAGCCTGATCTTGAAGCTGTTTTCCTCCAGATGACCGGGCGCGCCCTGCGCGATTGACGACAAGGACGCAGCCCCATGATCGCGAAAATCCTCAACATCGTCTGGAAGGATCTCTACGTTACATACACCGATCGCAATCTGCTGCTGATCATGATCGCCACGCCGCTGGCATTGGCGACCATCATCAGCGCTGCCTTCGGCAATTTCTTCTCGCCCGCTGCGCCTGCGCCGGTGATCAATATCCCGGTGGCGGTGGTCAACCTCGATCAGGGCGTCACACTCAACGGGACCTACACCAACAACGGCAGCATCTTTGTACAGGCGCTTGTCCCCCCGGAAGATGCGGATGCCGACACCCTGGCGGGCAATGCGCTTTTTCAACTGACTGATGCCGTCCTGCTGGACAGCCCGGAACTGGCACGATCAGGCGTTGCCAGTGGTGAGTATGCCGCCGCCGTGATCATCCCGCCCGATTTCAGCGAGAAGATCACCTATTCACAGGAACACCCGACGCTGGAAACCGTCAGCGTGGAGGTGATCGGCAGCCCGGCGGCTCCCACCTCTGCGGGGATCGTTCGCAGCGTGATCGCCAGCATCAGCAGCAGCATCGTCACAGGCAGCGTCAGCGTCGCTGCCACGATCGACGCGCTGGTGGAACGGGCAACCAGCGATCCATCATTCGGTATTCCATTTGGGCTGGCGAGCGCGTCTGGCGCGTTCCAGCCAGATTTCAGCAGTGCGTTCGACTCCGGGGCTAACCCGATCACGGTTGAGCGGCAGACAGTCACCGGTGAACAGCAAACCTTCAACCCGCTGGTCTTTTTCGGCGCAGGACAGGCGGTGTTCTTCATGCTCTTTACCGCGATGGGCGGCACTGCCAGCATCCTCGAAGAGCGGCGCGACTGGACCCTTCAGCGGATGGTGATCTCACCGACCTCACGGCTGGAAATTCTGCTCGGCAAGCTGCTCGGCACTTTTGTGACCTGCCTGGTCCAGGTGTTGTTCCTGTTCCTTGCGCTGACGCTCGTCGGCAGCCTGATGAGCGGTGAGCTGACGCTGATCTGGGGATCGAATGTGATCGGCATCCTTGCGACGGTCATCGCGGTAGCGCTGGCGGCAACCGGTCTGAGCGCGTTCGTGATCGCTTTCGTTCGCTCGGCGGAAACCGGCAATACCATCGGCGGTATCGTCGCCATGTTCATGGGTATCTTTGGCGGCGTGTTCTTCGATGTGACGCAGGTTCCCGCCCTCGTCCCGCTCAGCCGGCTGACGATCACCTATTGGGGGACCAACGCCTTCACACAGCTCGCCGCCAACCAGAGCGACATTGCCCTCAACCTGCTCGTGCTTGCCGGGATGGGCGTCATCCTGTTTTCTGCCGGGTTTGCTGTCTTCAGCCGACGGCTGCAATTCTAGGAGGGGCAGACAGCATGCGTGCCATTCTTGATATCGCGCTCAATGATCTGCGCATCATCCTCAGCAACCGGGCCGTGATCATCGATCTGCTGATCCTGCCCAT
>SZPD01000308.1 GCA_030263515.1 Anaerolineae bacterium CFX9
CCCGGCAGCCTGTCGGGCTTCGTCAAGCGTCTCATTCCAACCCTGCTGAAGCTGGTGACGGAATTTCTCTCCCGATGCGGGGGAAAACAAAATAACCAGCACGGCTCCGAAAGCCGCCCCGACCGCCAGACCGAGCAGCAGTCCCCAAACCTTGCTCATGCTGCGGCGCTCCTTGTACTCTCAGCGGCGAGTTTGCTCACCGCTTCCGGACGTATTGATGAAGCTCATTATACTCTTCGGGCGGCAGGCTGGTATATTCATTGAACATATCCAATTGCGGGGCAAAGGCATCAGCTTCTGAGCTGGATGGTGGAGAAGAAGGAAGCCAGCGTGTCGTTCGCCGCAGCTCTCCAGAAATCCCTGCTGGATTTTTGATGTGCCTGCCCTGTATCCAATTCGCAGCGCTGAAAGGCAAGAAAAAAGGACATGCAATCATGAAGGAAGTGATCCGAACCAGCCAGGCTCCCGCAGCCATTGGGCCCTATTCGCAGGCGATCCGTGCCAATGGGATGCTGTTCTGCGCCGGGCAAGTGCCGCTTGACCCTGCCACCGGGCAGATGGTTGAAGGCGGAATCACGGAGCAAACGCGCCGCGTGCTGGAAAATGTGCGCGGCGTGCTGGAGGCAGGCGGCAGCAGCTTTGATAAAGTGGTCAAATCAACTGTTTTCCTGACGACGATGGACGATTTCGCCGCCATGAACGAGGTCTATGCCGAATATTTCACTGGCGACGCACCGGCACGCTCAACGGTAGCGGTGGCGCAGCTTCCCCGCGGCGCGCGCGTCGAGATCGAGGTGATCGCCCTGCTTTAGCGGCGGCGCTTCATCGCCCTTCAGAGCGCCTTTCAGACGGCAGTCTTGATGCCAGATGAGAGGCGCTTTTTTATGCTCTCGGCAGATCAGGGGCACAATTTTAGAAATCGTTTAGCGTTTGTTCGCGCCAGCCAGGATCGTGATACCATGGACTGAAAGTGTACGCGCTGCCGCGGTCGCCCCCGCAACTGACTGCGCAACGGCAGCCTTTGGGTTTGAGTTGGAAGCACCTGAACAATGCGCACCACGATTGTCATCGTGCTGATCATCCTGATTGCAGCATGCCAGCCCGAAAATGACTCCCCCACAGCCTCTTCCGGCACGCTGATCAACGTCGAACAGGAAATCCGCACGCTGAACCAGACAACGGAACGACGCTGGATTGAAACTGAAACGGATGGCGTCCGCATCGGCATGTGGCTGCCCTCTGGCTGGGCGGTCGATACGTCCCAGGGCATCATCATGGCAGAGCACTTCACCGGTGTCGAAAATGGCGTGCCGAATCCGGGCATGCTGGTCTATATCTTTGTGCCGCCGCTGGATCGCTTTGATCTGGAGATCAACGCTGAAGCCAATGCCGCGCTGCATGTGCTGAATCAGGTGGTGCGGATGCCAACTGAACTCGGCGCGAACGTCGCCGCCACATCCCCGGTCGCGTTCACATGGGATGATCTGCCCGCCGCCTACTATCTGCTGACTGGGACAGACGGAGTCCGCACCCTGGTGATGGCGGTCGAGCTGGAAGATCACGGCAAACTGGTGGTGTGCAATGTCAGTATTCCGGGCAGCCAGGCAAGCCGTATCCGCGAACTGCTGCCGCGTCTGCTGGATGACTTCCGCGTCAACGATCTGACACTATCAGGCGCTGGGCTGAATGTGCTGCCGAACCCGCTCAGCTTCCCGCGAACTGACCCGTCCGCCATGCTCTCCACCGAGGTTGCCCCGTCATCCCCTTAACCCCCCGGGTGAGCATGGTACAATAACCCGAACTTCGTCAGTTTAACGGGCAGAACGATGCGTTCCTACATCGATCATGATACCCAGCCGATTTATCCGGTTTACGATGAACCCGCCGGGATCAATCCGTGGTGGTTCCGGTTGCCGATTCTGTTCATCACCGGCGGTGTGCTGCTGCTGACGGCACTCGGCATCGCGCTGATCTTCTTCCAGTTCAGCTATCTCGGCAGGATTGTCCCCGGCGTGCGTGCCTACGGCGTCGAACTCTCCGGCATGGATGCTGTGGCGGCCGCGCGCGCGCTGGAAGCGAACTTCACCTACGACAACAGCGCGATCTTCACCTTCCGCGACGGCGATCGCTTCTGGCAGTTGAGCGCCGGGGAACTCGGCGTGCGTTTTGATGCTCAGGCGACTGCCACCGAAGCGCTGGCCCAGGGGCACAGCGGGAACTTCATGACCGATGTCATCGACCAGACGCTGATCTGGCTGAACGGCATGAGCATCGCCCCGATCATCCGCTACGATCAGGCGATCGCTCTGGAACGGCTGACCCAGATCGCCCGCGAAATCAACCGCCCCCCGCAGGAAGCATCCCTGCGGATCAGCGGGATGAGTGTGGAAGCGGTCAGCGGGGAGCCGGGGCGCACGCTCAACGTCACGGCGACGCTCGCCAGCCTGGAAAACGCCATCCTCAACCTCTCGCCCGGCGGCGAAATTCCACTCGTGATCAGCGAAACGCCGCCCATCGCCTGGGACAGCGACAGCGCGGCTCAGCGTGCCCGCGCCGCACTGAGCGGGCCCGTTCGCCTGACAGCATCTGACCTTGAGGGCAACCCGCTCGGCCCGTGGACGATGACGGTCGATCAGATCGCGGCGCTGCTGCGCGTCGAAACGGTGACGACGGCCGATGGGTCGCAGACGTATCAGGTCGATCTCGATATCGAAGCCTTCCGCCCATTTCTGGAGTCGCTCGCGCCGGGGCTGATCACGCCGATGCAGAACGGGCGCTATCACTTTGACGAAGCCTCCGGCCAGCTTCAGGTGGTGCAGAATGCCGTCAACGGACGCCGCCTGAATGTCGATCAGACGCTGGCAGCGCTGGAAGGCGCTATCTTCAGCCCCGCTCAGCGCACTGTCGAGATGGTCTTCGATTTCGTGCTGCCGGAATACAACGACAGCATGACCGCCGCCGATCTCGGCATCCGCGAGCTGATCTCTGAAGGCGTCACGTACTACCGCGGCTCGACCGAAGCCCGCCGCATCAATATTCAGCAGGCGGTTGCGCGATTTGACGGAATCATCATCGGGCCGGGCGAGATGTTCTCCTTCAACGAAATCCTCGGCGATATTTCGCCGGAGGAGGGTTACGTGCCGGGTTTCATCATCCTCGGCGGGCGCACAGTTCAGGGTGTAGGCGGCGGAGTCTGCCAGGTCAGCTCGACGGTCTTCCGGGCGGCGTTTTACGGTGGATTCCCGATTCAGGAACGCTGGGCGCATGGCTACCGCGTCCCCTTCTACGAGAATGGCGATCCGGAAGGAGTCGGCATGGACGCGGCGATCTTCACGCCCGATCTCGACTTCCGCTTCATCAACGATCTGCCTTCGCATCTGCTGATCCGGGCGTTCGTCAATGAGACCGATCAGACGGTGCGCTTCCGTTTCTATGGCACGAATCCGGGCCGGCGGGTGGTCAAGGACGGCCCCCATGTGCGCGATATTGTGCCGCCGCTGCCTACGATCTATGAGGCGAATCCCAATCTGCGTCCGGGAGAAGTCTTCCAGGTCGATTACGCGGTCGAGGGGGCTTTCGTGGATATGTACCAGGTCGTACTGGACGCCAACGGCAACGAAATCCGGCGCGATCGCTTCGCCAGCCAGTATCAGCCGTGGGCGGCAGTGCTCCAGGTCGCGCCTGGAGATCCGCGCCTGGGGTAAAAGGGCGTGCCTACGTCACAAAGTCGCGCGTCGCGGCATGCGGCTGCCAGCTTCCATCCGCGAGAATCGCAGAAATGGCGTTGATCACGGCGCTGACCTCATCGTCTGTGTTGTAGAAATGCGGCGCGATGCGGATTCCAGCGCCTTCCCGATAATCGATCACGAAGCCGCGCGCCAGCAGCTCTCGCGAGACGGCATAGGCCTGCGGCGGGCTGATCGTCACCGTCCCGGCGCGCACAGCCGGATCACGCGGTGTGCGCACGGACCAGCCTGCCTGCTCTGCATGAGCGATGATGAGCGCCGTCTGCCGCAGCGAGTTCTCGCGAATGCGATCGACGCCAACTTCAGCGATGATCTCAACCCCTGGCTGTACGGCATAGAGCGCCGCAATGGCAGGCGTGCCATTCGCCAGCCGGAATGAATCTTCCCGCAGGTCGAACGATTCCGCCTCAAAGGCGAACGGGCGCTGATGGGCAAACCAGCCGGTCAGGCGCGGCTGGAGAGTCGGCAGCAGGTCCGGGCGAACATACATGAATACGCCGCCCGGCCCGCCGCACAGCCACTTGAGCGTGCCACCGATATAGAAATCGACGCCGAGCGCCGTAACATCGAGCGGGATGATGCCGACGCTGTGATAGCCGTTGAGCAGCACCTGCGCTCCGACGGCGTGCGCTTTGGCGACAATCTCGGCAGCGGGCATGATATAGGCGCTGCGGAAAAGGACATGGCTGAGCGAGACGAGGCGCGTCCGCTCATCGATCGCTTCCAGCAGTTCATCGGTGTCGATCGTGATCCCATCCCGGCTGCGCACCATGTGGGGGCGCACATGAGCGGGCAGGCTGCGCGTCACGCTGTAGATATCGGACGGAAAATCCTGATCGCAGATCACCAGCCTGTCCCGCCGCGTATCGCTGAAATCCAGCGCGCTGATCAGGATGCTGTTGGCGATGCTGGCGTTCTCGTGCATCAGCACACTGCCAGCGGGCGCGCCCATCAGCGGCGCGATCTTGTCTCCAACCGCGGCCTTCAGTTCCCACCATGTCGGATGCCCGGCAAAGGGCTGCGCCCATGCGCGCACGCCGAGCGTTCCCCAGGTATCCGCATAGTCTTGCAGCGCCCGATAGACCCGCCGCGGCATCGCGCCGAGCGAATTGGAGATCAGGTAGGTGCAGGTCTCAAGGATGGGAAATTCGGCGCGCCAGTCGGTGAAGGATCGAAGGTCGGTCATTGGGGTAAATTTCGCAGGTATCGTCAGCCACTCGCATGACTATAGCGCAAGTCCGTTTTCCGCTCCATGCCCGTCAGCGACGATTACGCTCTCCGGCAGTGACCGGAAACGGGAGACGATTCTCTGGCGGAGCGAGCGGGCAGGTCGCAAAATCAGTGAAGGCACAGGGTGGATGGTAGGCGCGGTTGAAATCGAGATCGACGCGGCCATCATCGCCCAGCCCGACCTTGAGGAAACGACCAGCGCCATAAGTTTCGCGCCCGTTGGTCTGATCATTGAAGATGAACCAGAGCGATGACGGCTCGCCGCTGTCGAAGGCGATCAGCCGGTGCGCCTGCCCGTGATGCTCAAATTCGACACAGCCGAGGCTTTCCATGGACATCATGAAACCGGCGCTGGTCT
>SZPD01000309.1 GCA_030263515.1 Anaerolineae bacterium CFX9
CGTCAGCGCGCATGGCTATACGACCTACTATCTGAACTTTCTGGCGGGGTCGGCACAATCGCTGGCGAATGTGGATGATCCGGTATATGCCTGGGTCAAGGCGGACTGGGCGCGGGCGGGGATCGATCCCCGGCTGCCCATCGTCAGCCACGCAATGGAGGCGTGAAGACGGCGCGCCCGGCGTCGTCATCCCACTGAGCGATGCATCCGAGAATTCCCTGTTTCAGCGCAGACACGACGCCTGCGCCTCAAAAATCCTGTCATCGATCATGAATCATCGTCCGGGTTGTGAACGCCTTCTCACAATCCGGCGTACTTCTGTTGTTATAATCGCCGAATCAGGGACGGATGGAGACTTCCATAATGCGCACGATGTGGCGGCTGTTCGGGCTGATGATCGCTTGGCTGGCGTTGAGCATGGGCATTCTGCCCGCTGCCGCGCAGGGCAGCGCCGTCATTACGCTGACGGCCGAAGCGGGCTTCAGCGGCTATTTCCGCCCGGATCAATGGTTTCCCGTGCTGATCCGCGTCAGCAACGATGGGGCCGATGTCAGCGGCAGGCTGGTCGTCCGCCCGGAGACGAGCGGCGTCGCCATCCCGAACACGTTCAGCACCCCAATCACACTCGCCAGCGGCGCGCGGCAGACGGCGCAGCTTTATGTCAGCGCGCGCTCATTTGCCAGCCAACTGCGCGTCGAACTGATCGATGAGGCAGGCGTCGCCCTCGCCGCGCAGCCCGTCACCATCCGCGCCGCCGCCCCGCAGGATCGTCTCTACGCGCTGATCTCCGAAGCGCCGGCCGGAACGCTCGATCTGTCTTCCGTCTCGCTGGGCGGCGGCAACGCCTATCAGGTGGACTGGGCTGTGAGCAGCGTGCCCGATCAGTCGCCGATGCTCGACAGTCTCAGCATGATCGTCTTCGACGATGCCGATACGTCCGCATTGAGTGAATCACAGCGGATCGCCCTGCGCGACTGGGTGATCAGCGGCGGTCATCTGGTCGTGGCAGGCGGCGCGAATTATGCAGCAGCGGTCGCCGGGCTGCTCGATCTGCTGCCGATCACACCGGAACGCGCCATCACTGTGGAGAACCTCAACCCAATTGCGGCATGGCTCGGTCACCGTGACCCGGATGCCCTCAACCGGGCGACAGTCATCACCGTCGGCACGATCGGTGACGGGGCGCAGGTGCTGGCCGGCGGCGATGAACAGCCGCTGATCGTGCGGCGCACACTCGGCGCAGGAACCGTCGATTTTATCGCCGCGGACCCGAACACCGAACCACTGCGCAGTTGGGCGTTTCGTGATGATCTCTGGCTGACGCTCCAGATGACCCGCGGCGCTCAGCCCGGCTGGATCAACGGCGTCACCGACTTCGAGAGCGCGCGCCGCGCCAGCAGCATCCTGCCTGGCTTCGATCCGCTGCCCGACATCATGCCGCTCATTCTGTTCCTGCTCGCCTATATCCTTCTGGTGGGTCCTGTCAACTACGTCGTCCTCAACCGCGTCAACCGGCGTGAATGGGCATGGCTGACTATCCCTGCCTGCATTGCGGCATTCAGCGCGCTTGCCTATGGGCTGGGCACGCAGATCCGCGGCACTGATGCCACGCTCAACCGCCTGACCGTCATCCGCAGCTATCCCGATACCGATCTTGCCCGCGCTGACAGTGTGATCGGACTGCTGGCTCCACGCCGTGGGCAGTATTCGCTCGGTGTGGAGCCGGGAGCCGCGCTGCGCCCGATCCCGCTCAGCCCGAACGCGGGCGGCGGATTCGGCGGTACGGTGCTGGCGCGCGATGCGCAGACCAATGCTGACATCCGGCAGAGCGATCGATTCGTGGCGACCGATTTCACCGTCGATGCCAGCTTCATCGCCGGATTCTATGCCAGCGCCATGCTCGAAAAGCCCGCCATCAGCGGCACAGCGTCGATCGCCTATGACCTCGCTTCGGGTGTGCCTGGGCAGCTCACCGTGCGCGGCTCCGTCACCAACGACAGCGATCAGCCGCTGCTTCAGCCTGTCATCCTGGCGCGCGGCGTCGCTGTACGACTGGGCGCAGCGCTCGAAGCGGGCGATCTGACGCCGTTCGAGATCACGCTGCCCGGCACAGGTTTTCCCGCGCCCGTTCCCTACCTGCCGACCGCCTCCAGCCAGGTTTTCAACATTCGCACGGCACGCATCACCGACCGGAGCGAGCAGACAACCATCGACATCCTGGGAACCGAGCGTTACAGCCCGAACATCTTCCGCTTCTCGCTCTCGCCCAGCGCCGCTGAACTGACCAACTGGCGCGATCAATACCTCGTCGCCGCGTTCGTGGATGACAGCTACGGCAGCACCAGCCGAGCCGACGCGATCTACCTCGCCGGGTGGCTGGAAGGGGACGCCCTGCCCGTCGATCTGCTGGGTGCAGATTTCGACAGTGCCGAACGCACGCTGGTCATCACGCGGCTGAATACGCAGCTTACGCCGCCCGGCGCTGAAGTGCTGATCACCGGCGATCGGTTCGGCTGGACGATCCGGGAATACGTCGGGCTGGGTGAAGTCACGCCGGTAGAGCTTAGCCTTCAGCCCGGAGAGGAAGTTGAAATTCAGTTCACGCCGGAACCGACCGCGGTGCTGGATACCGTGACCGAACTGCGCCTGCGCCTCGACGATGTCAGCATCGCCAGTGCGCGCCGCCTGCCGCTCAACCTCTACAACTGGACGACCGGCACATGGGATGAAGTGATCGTGAGCGCGCAGACGCTGACGATCCGTGACCACGCCCGTTATCTCGGCGCGCAGAACAGCGTGCGCATTCGCGTGATCGCCGACACAGTCGGCAGCTTCCTGCGGTTGGGGCGTCTGAGCGTCGAACAGCGCGGCACATTCGGCTGAATCGGCACAGTCGTTGCGCAGCCATGCCGCCTCACGGTATGATACGCGCCAGCATGAACGTTGTCAGCAGGACAGGAACTTCCTATGGATCAGCATTATCAGCAATGGAGCGAACAGGCGCCGCGCGGCTTGCTGCTGGTCGGCTTGGGCGCAGCCATCGTCGGGCAGGCCAGCGGGCTGAAAAGCCGTGGTAAACCCGCATGGCAGTGGATCGTGCTCGGCACGCTCGGACTGATCGCCCTCAATGCAGGGCTGGCAATCTTCGGCGAGTCCGTCAAGCATCGTACACTCTATGAGCAAAAGCTGGGGTTGTGATGGCTGGCAAAATCCGCCTCTACGAAGGTGAACACGTCGATATTACCTATGAAGCCAAACGCTGTATCCACGCCTCGGAATGTGTGACGCGCCTGCGCAGTGTGTTCGACAATGGCAAGCGCCCGTGGATCGACCCGAACGGCGCGCCCGTCGATCAGATCGCATCGACGATCCACCTGTGCCCATCCGGCGCGCTGCATTACAGTTCAAAGGACGGCAGCTTCACCGAAGCGCCAGATAACCTCAACACCGTGCATGTCGAACCGCATGGCCCGCTCTATGTGCGTGGTCAACTGACCATCACCGATGCCGACGGAAACCCCGTGCTGACTGAAACCCGTGTGGCGCTCTGCCGCTGCGGCGCGTCGAACAACAAACCCTTCTGCGATAACTCGCATCTCAATATCGATTTTGAGGCGGCGGTTGACCAGACACGCCCGGCTGTTGAACCGGCGGCGCAGGGCGGTGAGCTGACCATCAAGCCGAGCCGCAACGGCTCATACACCTTCAGCGGACAGTTCACCGTGTATGATGAGACGGGCAAGGCGATCTATGCCGGCGAGAAGCAGTGGCTGTGCCGCTGCGGCGGCAGCGCAGATAAACCTTTCTGCGATGGCACGCACAAGCGCAACGGCTTCATGAGCGAACCGCCGGAAGCCCCTCCATCCATCTGACAGGACGGATACATGCCTGACTCTGCCCCGCTGCCCCCGATGCCGATGGTCGTTGGCTCGCCGCGCTCTGGCACAACCCTGCTGCGCCTGATGCTCGATGCCCATCCACAGCTCACGATCCCGCCGGAAACGGGTTTCCTCGGCTATCTGCCGGAATTCATCCCCGTCAGCGATTACGTCACGCGGGAAATCTTCTTCGACTATGTGACGCACTTCCCGCGCAATGCCCCCAACTGGGCGGATTTCCGCATCCCGCCAGAAACCTTTCTGGAAGCCCTTCACCAGATCGAGCCGTTCAATTTTGCCGATGGCTTCCGCATGTTTTACCGGCTGTATGCCGCCCGTGTCGGCAAGCCGCGCTGGGGAGACAAGACGCCCACCTATTTCCGCTACATGAATGAGATCCGCCAGACGCTGCCAGAGGCGCGCTTCATCCACATCATCCGCGATGGGCGCGATGTCGCTCTGTCGCTGCGCCCTCTGTGGTTTTCCCCCGGCAAGGAAATGGAGACACTGGCGCAGCGCTGGCGGGATGATATCGAGATCGCGCGCCAGCTGGGGCAGGGCGCGCCTGATTACTTCGAGCTGCACTATGAACGGCTGATCGCCGAGCCGGAAAGTGTGCTGCGGCAGATCTGCGCCTTCATCGATCTGGAATATGACCCGGCGATGCTGCGCTATCACGAGCAAAGCCCGACCCGGCTGGAAGAACTCGTCACGCGCTACCGCACCGACGGGACGATCGTCGCCACACGGGAAGATCGCCTGAACGCCCACCGGCTGACGACCAAACCGCCGGAAGCCTCGCGCGTGTTCAACTGGAAGCGCGAGATGACGCCCGAAGAACAGGCGCGCTACCTCGCCATCGCCGGCGACCTGCTCGCTGAGCTGGGCTATGAGGTGTAAGGCTCAGCGCTCAGCCCGTCCCCCCAGCTCACAGGCGGAAGCTGAAAATAGCGCGCCCGCAGCTCGTTGATCGTCAGCACGCCGTGCGCCGCCCGCAGTTCCTCCAGCCGCGCCACGTCATCAGTCGGGCGGATGTCGTCAAACTGCGCAACATATCCCTCGCCCCAGAACGGCAGCAGCGCCTGCGTGATCTTCTCGGCGATGCGCACCAGCTTCGGATACAGCGTCCGCTCGACGAACATTCGCTCGGCAACGCTGGCATTTGCCTCGGTGGCATTCTCGCTGATCACCCCCAAAGGTACGCCGAAAACGCTCAGGATCTCATCGCGCTGCGCCGTCCGCCCATTCAGAAAATCCATATCGACGTGGCTCATGCCGATATGCTGCCACTCGACCGTGCCGCCGCGCAGAAAAGCCGTTCGCCGCTGTGTGCCGCCATAGCTGGCGCGGCGCTGCATTTCAGTGCGCAGCTGCGCCGGGGTCATCGCGCCGCTGGGCTTGCCGTGGCCGCCGGCGGCCTTCGCCGGCATCGCCCAGCTCGGCGTCGCCC
>SZPD01000310.1 GCA_030263515.1 Anaerolineae bacterium CFX9
GCGGCGGCTTGGTCGCCACCACGCCGGGCAGGGTTTCACGCCCATGCACCAGCACGGGCTGCGCCAGCAGGATGCGATGATCCATCCCGCCGACTTTTTGCACCCGCAGGAAACCATCGCGCAGGTCGGTGACCATCAGCGCAATTTCATCCATATGCGCCGCCAGCATGATGCGCCGCGGCGTTTCCAGCGGGTGTGTGGCGCGCCGGATCCCGATCAGACTGCCCAGCCCATCCTCACGAAATTCATCCACCAGCCCTGCCCAGGCTTCACGCAGCAGCGCACGCACTGGCGCTTCATGCCCGCTGGGGCCGTGCGCATTGACGAGTGCGCGCAGATGTGACTTCAGATCAAACAAACACTCATCTCCTCAATAATGAAAAATGCCGTCCTGTGTTTGCCAACAAAATCCGCGCCCCCGTCAGGCTATCTGAGCGGCGGGAGCGCGGTGATAAAACGTCGTCAGAGACCAGAGGTTACGACCCCGGCGGAATCGGCGTCCCTAGATTGGGATCATCCGTCGGCGGCGCAGGTGTGGTCGCCGGCGGGCAGCCATCGATCGTGCCCGGAGCCGGGATGAACGGGCAGACATCCAGGTTATCAGGAATCCCGTCACCGTCACTGTCGGGCGCGGGCGGTGTGGTATTGGTGGGCTGTGGCGGGTTCGTATTCGTCGGGATCGGGATGGTCGTCGGCGTATTCGTCGGCGGGAGCGCCTGGGTGAGCGTTGGAGCCAGGGTCGGAATCGGGATAAAGACATCCGTCGCTGTCGGCGGGAAGAAAACCACCGTCGGCGAGAGGAAGCGCGTCACCACCGGCGGGAAGAACTGACCGGGCGTCGGCAGCAGCGGCTGAAGGCCTGTCGCCGTCACGAAGCCGATCGGCGTGATACTGGGCGCGCCCAGCGGCGTATTCGTCCCGCGGGTGGCAGGAGGCAGTGTGCTGGTCGCCGCGCCGAGCGTGGTCTGCACATTGCGCTGCGGCGATGTGCCCCAGAGCAGGATCCCCGCACAGTAAAAAGGCAGCGTGGCGATGATGATGATGAAAAGGACGATGCGCAGGTTGCGCCGCCGCTGATCAATGCTTGAAACGATATCCATGCACACGAATCCCGCTGTACGCCAGTCCTTGATAATCTTATCACGGCTGAACAGATTTAAGCAGTTTGCTCTGATACAACTTGCCGTCGCTAAACCCACGCTTGCGATAATATGCCCGCGTGCCGACAGCGCTGATGACCGCCAGCCGCTGATAGCCGTGTTCCTGTGCAATCTGCTCGGCAGCCGAGATCAGCATCGTCCCCAAACCGCTGTGCTGAGCGCGCCCCGGCTGCGCATCTCCAATATCGACGGCCTGCCCGTAGACATGCACCTCGCGGATGATCGCCGCGCCTTCAAGCTCATCCACCAGTGAAGGAAGCGAGCGATCGGGCAGCGACAGGCGCAGAAAACCGGCAATACTGCGATCCGGCGCGATGAACTGAAGAAAGACTTCTTCTCCCGCCGATGTAGTGTAAGCAGCCCGATCGAGCGACAGCGCATCCGTCTGAACGCGGCGATGACGCACTTCGCGGGCGCGGATATCGCTGCTGCGTTCACCGCCTGCCGCCAGGTGATCTTCAACGATCTGGCGAAAATTGGTCTTGCGGTTGCCATCCACAATATCCGTGCCGGGAATATCCCGGATGACGCGGGTCAGACGGCAGTATTCCGGCGTCCGGCGGAAGCAGTCCGCCAGCACCCTGAGCAGTTCATCTTCACTGTATGGACGCCATTCGCCGCGCTGATAAAAACGCATCAGCTCCGCGCTGGCGATCAGCGAGCAGGGATAAACCTTCAGCTCATCCGGGCGAAAATCGGGATCATCGAACATGCGCTGAAAGTCGGCGATGTCCATCTCCGGCGTCGAGCCATACAGATTCGGCATCCAGTGCGCATGAATTTTGAAGCCCATCTGGCGCAGCAGCCGGACTGCGCGTCGCGTCGCGCTGACGGTGTGGCCACGCCGGTTGAGACGCAGCACATCGTCATTCAGGCTCTGAAAGCCGATCTGCACCTTGGTGCAGCCCAGCCGCCGGATGCGTATGACTTCCTCAGGGCTGATATGATCAGGCCGCGTCTCGACGACCAGCCCGACGCAGCGGCATGCCGCCGTTTCATTGCGGGTATGCGCTGCCTCAACCTCATCCCACGTGGCATATTCATCCACCACCGTGCGCAGAGCCTGCCCGGCAATACGATCCGCAACCGCGCGCGAACGCAGCATCTCTGCGTGATAGAGCGTCTGCACCGTCTGATTGTATGTCTGCGTGAGCGCCTCGCCGTGAAGCAGGACATTGGCGCGGTTGCGCTCCGGGTGAAGCTGTGACGCATCACGCAGCAGCGCCTCGACATCTGCCGTCCGATCGACGCCCTCACCAAAGTCGTGCAGCGCATCGAAAATCCGCCGGATGAACCAGAGCTGATAGGTTTCCGGGTAGAACGACCATGTCCCACCCAGAATGATGATCTCGATCTTGTCCGTCGGATGACCGATATTGCGATATGCCCTGAGGCGTGAATAGGTTTGCAGATACGGATCGAAGCTGTTCTGTTCAGCGCGCTGTGCGCCCGGCTCATCACTCAGATAGCTCTTGGGCATGCGCACGTCGTTGGGGCAGAAAATACACTCGCCGGGGCACGGAAACGGCTTGGTCAGCACTGTCACGGGGGTCACACCGCTGCTAGTACGCACCGGCTTGAGGCGCAGCCGCTCCAGCACTGCCGGATCAAACGGCGGCAGCGCCCCTGCTTCTGCAAAGGCACGGTACGCGCGGATCATCTCGTCGCGGCTGAACAGCCGTCCATGCTGCCGCGCCACCCGCCGCGCCAGCCTGTCCAGCCCAGCGCCGCTCAGCGAAGGCTGCGCGATCACCGTGTTCAGCAGATCGATCAGGGCTTTACGGTGATCGTTGAGATCGATCGTTTCGCGGTAACTCATGGCGCTCGTCAGGTCGTTGTCAGCATACACCCCCTGATTGTACTGCAATCGCACCCTGTGGGATATTCCGGCTTGCAGCATTCACCCGACTGCGGCACGATCAGCGTCATGAAAGACGAAACCGCGCGCCGCCTCAACGACATCAATCGTGCCTTCTACGCGCAGATCGCCGGTGATTTCAGCGAGACGCGCCAGCAGGCGTGGCCCGGCTGGAAGCGGCTGCTCAGCGCACTGCCAGCACAAGACCCGCTGCGCATCCTCGACGCCGGATGTGGCAACGGGCGCTTCGGCGTCTTTCTCGCACACGGGGATCCGCTGCGCCGCTGGACATATCTCGGAATCGACAGTTCATTCCGCCTGCTGAGCGAAGCGGCATGCAGCCTGAGAGCATCTGCCGGTGTAAAAGCGTCATTCGTACAGCAGGACCTCGTCTTTACGCCGCTGCCTCAGGCATCATTTGATGTGGTCGCTGCGTTCGGCTTGCTGCATCATATTCCGGGCATGGAGCGCCGGGCAGCGTTCGTGCGCGCGCTGGCTGAGCGCACCGCTCCGAACGGACTGCTGTGCATCGCGGCATGGCGCTTTTACGATTATGCGCGCTTCCGGCAGCGGATCGTGCCCTGGTCTGCCGCGCTTGAACACGACGTGGAGACGGGCGATTATCTGCTGGACTGGCGGCGCGGCGGCTATGCGCTGCGCTACTGTCACGCCATTGACGACGATGAATTCACGGCGCTGATCGCGGCGTCCGGTTTGCGCCTGATCGACCGTTACCGCGCAGACGGCTTCTCTGGCGCAGTCAATGAGTATGCCCTGCTCACGGCATCATGAGAATTTCCTGAGACCCGCGTAATGCCAGCCGCCGCAGGCTCGACAATGCACGTAGTCTGATCGTGCAGGCAGTTTTGTTTTTGTTTGAAGGAGTCATCAGGGATGAAAGTCATCATCAGGGAACGCGGTTCGCAGGCGGTGATCGCCGAAGGCGAGAAAAATCAGGACCTGCAGGAATTTGAGGGCAACCTCTATTTCAAACCTGAAGCCGTTCAGCTTGACAAGCTCCGCATCACCGAGCGCACCTATACCTGCCCTTACAAGGGAACCTGCTTCTGGATCGACCTTGAAACCGAGCACGGTCGCGCGCAGAATATCGGCTGGGTCTACCGCACCCCAAAACCCGGCTATGAATTCATCAGGGATCAGATCGGTTTCTACCGCAGCACATCCGGGACGATCGCGGAGGAAGTCACTGCGTAAAAGGATGCCATGCAGCAGTACAGCAGTCTCACCCTGCCCTGGCCCGTCAACTGGCGCACGCTGTTTGGACGCCAGCGTCCGCTCATCCTGGAGATCGGCTTTGGGCGCGGCGCTTTTCTGATGCATCTGGCTGATCAGAATCCAGATGCCAATATCATCGGTCTGGAGATCAATAACCGCTGTCTGGTGGCGGCAGAGCGCGCCATCCGCCGCCGCCAGCTCCGGAACCTGATCGTCATTCACAGCCGTGCCGAGACTGCGCTGCATCATCTGTTCGAGCCGGACAGCCTGCAGGCGATCTATATCAACTTTCCCGATCCGTGGTTCAAGAAGGATCACCATCACCGGCGGCTGATGCAGCGCGACACGATCGATGCCCTGGTCAGCCGGCTGCAACCCGGCGGCAGGCTTTATCTGGCGACCGATATCCTTGAATACGCGGAAATGAGCGCAGACCTGCTTAAAGCGACGCCGGGGCTGGACAACCTGCTGCCGGGGCGCTGGTCAGAGACTCCGCTGCCGGGGCGCGTGATCACCAAGTATGAGGCGAAAGCGCGCGCCGAAGGGCGTACCTGTACCTACTTCGCGTGGCAGCGCAATGATCAGCCTGCGCCGGATGTGCCTGTGATTTGGGAGATTCCCATGCCGCATATCGTCTTTCAGTCCCCTGTCACCCTTGATGACATACAGGAGCGTTTCACGCCGTTTCAGCAGAATGACGGCAGAACCTATGCCCATGTGATGAATGTCTACCGTGGGCGGCATACCCTGCTTTTCGAGATTCACCTGCATGAGCCGACCATCGAGCAGCATACGGCGCTGCTGCTGACTGAACGCAAACCGAAACCGGGGCAGCCGCAGGAATACACGCTTCAGATGTCCACCCTGGGGCATCCACGTCCTACTGAAGGCATGCATTACGTTGTCGGGCTGATCGGGGACTGGCTGCTCAGCCTTCACCCCGACGCAAAACGCATCATCAGCAAGGTCTCTGCCGTCGAGGCAGACTCCTAGCTCCCCGGCGGCGCAGTGACAGCCGCTTCGCTGAAAAGAG
>SZPD01000003.1 GCA_030263515.1 Anaerolineae bacterium CFX9
CAGGTCAAGTGTTCCAACCGCTTCAACGACCCGCTCGACGCGACTGCTCGGTCCGCTGACGGTCACCTGGCGAACCTCATGCTACGGTGTGCCTACGGAGACGACCAGCGGCGGCGGCTCGCTGATGACCAGCCGCACGGGAACCAGACGACTCTCCTGCACTTCCAGCGTGACGGTGATCTGGCTCGGCGAAATCCCCGCTACCGTTGCGCGCCGGTCACGGGCCACACGGGCGGACAGCGGCACAGTGAAAGTTCCCGGACCGAGGTCGGAAAGATCGGCATATACGGTGATGTCGTCTGCCGCCAGCAGTTGGCGCACCGAGCGCTGCGCACGAAGCTGAACGCTGGCTGTCGAGGTCAGCGTGGAAGCGTTGGTGATGATCAGCCCTTCATCGGGCGTGACGCGGATCGGGATCCGTTCGGGCAGCCGCCACTGCTCAATCGGGTCAGACTGCGACATGGCAGTCATCCAGACAAAAAAGGCAATGACAAGCGAAATGCCGAACCAGATCAGATTGTTGACGAGTTGTTGGCGGTTCATGAGCGGAGGTTCTTTTGCCCCTGCTGGCGATTAAAAAGCAGCGCGAACTGCTCCCGCACCTTCATCAGCAGGGAAGCCGTTTCATTCTGAGGCTGTCCATAAAAAGCGTTCAGCACGGTGCGCAGACGCTTGCCGTCCAGCTTCGGGATCAGACGCCCGCCATTGGCGATCGTGATACGTCCCGTTTCCTCAGAGACCACGACGCAGATCGCATCGCTGACTTCGCTCATACCGAGCGCGGCGCGGTGGCGCGTCCCCAGCTTGGGGCCGCCGACATGACGACTTGAGGACAGCGGCAGCACCGCCGCGGCCGCGGCGATTCTGCCCGACGTTTCGATGATGACCGCGCCATCGTGCAGTTCAGTCTTGGGCCAGAAGATGGTCAGCAGAAGCTGCGGGCTGACATCGCTGTGCAGCGGAATGCCCGTGCGCATGTATTCATCCAGGCTGCTGTTGCGCTCCAGCACGATCAGCGCGCCGTGACGGCGTTCGCTCAGACGTTCACAGGCTGTAGCAACAGCTTCGATGACCTGTGCCCGCTGATTTTCCGCCGGCTGGCGGCTGATGATGCCGGCGCGCCCCAGCCTTTCCAGGGCGCGGCGCAGTTCCGGTTGGAAGATGACGGGAATGGCGACCGCCAGCAGCGTGATGATATTTTCCAGCAGCCAGCGGAGCGCGGTCAGGTTAAGCAGATTGGAGAGCAGGACGACCGCGACGAACAGAAACAGCATGCCGCGCAGAAGCGTCATGGCGGTCGTACCGCGGACGAGCAGGCTGGCTGCAAAGACGATCGACGCGACGAGCAGAATATCCAGTATGGCGTTGAAGTTCAGGCTTTCAAACGCCCACAGAAGCTGTTCCACGCGCCTTCATCTGCCTCCTAGCCGCCCAGTTGTGCGAGCAGCTTTTTGTAGTCATCAACGTGATCAGGTCCCAGTGCGATGATCTGCCGGATGGTTCCTGCGGCATCCTTGTTAAGACCCGCTTCAAGCTGAAGATCTCCAAGTGCATCCAGTTGTACAATCGCATCCCGCTTTCGCCCCAACTGCTTGTAGATCTGAGCGAGGCGAGAGCGCAAACCAGTGTCGTTCGGGTAGAGCGTCACCAGCTCTTCAAGGAGCTGGGTGATCCGGTTGACCTGCCGGTTGCGGGCGAAAATGCTCAGCAGGCTGTCCAGACGGCGCACCGCCTCAACCTGATTCCCCTGCCGGAAGTTCAGATCGACCAGCATGCGATGCGCCCGCTCATCTGCCGGCTCGATCTGGATGATCTCCTCATAGATCTTCTGTGCGCGGCGCATATCCAGCCGCATCTGATCAATATCCGCCATGCGGTGTTTGATATGCACGATCTTGTCTTTGGGAGCGCTGACACGGTTGGCGATCCGCTCTGCCAGCACATACGTATCCCTCGACTGATCGAAATTGCCAAGCTGATGATAGGTATCCGCCAGATCGATGTACTGATCGAGCGCCTCATCCCAGCGTTCTTCGCTTTCCAGCAGCTCGATCAGGCTTTCGCGCACGGAAACATCCAGCGGAGCCAGCTCAAGCACCTGCGTCAGGATATCCGCTGCGCGCTCATTTTCGCCACGCGCCAGGAACGTCTTGGCGATCACGTTGTATTTGGTGATCGCGTTACGCACACGCCCTTCGCGCATCATGATCTCTGCCATCCGGATGTGAATCGGCAGATAGTTCGGAGACCATTCCACTGCGCGATGTGCTTCGTCCATCGCCAGCGTGAACAACCCCTGACGCATATAACGGTCGATCAGCAGCACCGACTGCGTGAGTTTGTCTCCATGCGCCGCCATCAGGATGTCGATAACGCCCTTTTCGCCCTGTTCGCGCAGCGTTTCCTCAAGCTGACGGCGTGTATCCGCAACGCGCTGTTTCCAGTCCTTGCCTTCCAGCAGCGCGATAAAACGTCGGTTGATGGCGGTGAGCGTTTCCTCGTTCATCTGGTCGGTCATACGCGCCAGATGCGTGTAGATCGTCTCGACTTCAGCCGGGTTATCGATCATGTCCGGACGCAGAGAGGCGTCAAAAACCTGCAAACAGTGCAGCAGGGTCTTGGCGGCATTCTTGTGCCGGTTGAGCTTGAAATATGCCTGTCCCAATCCGTGCAGCGCGCCGAGCGCCAGGCGGGGATCCTCCGCGGCTTCGCTGAGCGGACGGATCGCTTCCTCCGCTTTCCCCGTCATCAGCAGCAGTCCGCCCAGATTCATCCTGAGCGCCGGGCTGATCATGCGCGACTGTGCGAACTGATAGGACGCGATCGCCGACTCATAATTACCCTGACGGTGCGCCTCCATCGCCGCGAGCGCATCGCCAGCAGCTTCCAGCGCGCCGCCTTCGATCACCTGCATCGCCAGCAGCCCCAGCGCATCGTTGATCGACTCGCCCAGTGGGCCAAGCGGATCACCCTCATCCTGCGGCTCGCGCGAGGTCTCTCTCGTAACTTCCCGAACTGCCTTCTGGGTGCGCGCCTCCCGGTCAAACGTTCCCACGCGCTGCGCTGCCGGGGCGGTGTCATCTTCAGGCGGCAGAACCCGTCCGCCGCTTTCCAGGGCACGGAGCGTATTCAGCACCTGCGGGTTGTTCTTGTCCAGCCGCAGGGCGCGCTGCGCTGCCTTGAGCGCCTTGTCGTTCTCGTCGGTGCGCTGGAAGTTGAACGCCAGAGTCAGGAATTCGCGGACGGCTTTCTTCTTGTCGCCGATGCGCTCATACGCCTGCGCCAGCTTCATATGAACAGGGATCAGACCGGGGGAAAGTTTGGTCGCGCGATCCCAGTTGGCGATTGCCTTGTTCAGATCGCGCACACTGAGATAGATTTCAGCCACGTTGACGTACTGCTGTGCCGCTTCGCGCAGGCGTCCCATGCGTTCAAGCACATCAGCGCTCTTCTCCAGCGGGATCGGGTCATCAGGCGCAAGCTGGTGCGCGCGTGTGTAGACCTTGAGCGCATCTTCCAGCCGTCCGACTTCGAGCAGCCCCAGCCCCAGATGAATGTGCGCCTCCGCGTCATCAGGAAATTCCTGAATGGCGCGTCCATACGAGGCGATGGCGACCTGCCAGTCCTGGTCCCACGCCGCAGTATGGCCCGCATTCATCGCTTGTTCGTATGCCTGCCGATTTCCGGGCATAGAAGCCTCACGCTTTGTCCGTCACACTCAACATTTCGTATTACGCTGTATCTAATAGTGTAACCAGAATTGCTTTTTGCGCGTGTAAACGGTTTTCCGCCTGCTGAAAGACGGCAGACTGCGCACCATCCGCCACCTCATCGGTGATTTCGACGCCTCGATGTGCTGGCAGACAGTGCATGACGATAGCATGTCTGCGCGCCAGCTTCACCAGATCGCTGTTGACCTGCCAGCCTTCAAAATCCCTCAGGCGGCGCTCCATCTCAGCTTCCTGCCCCATGCTCACCCAGGTATCCGTGTAGATGACATCGGCATCAGCCGCCGCCTCACGCGGGTCATTTACAGCATGGAACGAGCCGCCGTTCTTTTCTGCCAGCTCGCTGACCGCTTCCATAAACTGACCATCAAGTTCATAACCGACAGGCGTGCCGATCACGAAGTGACCACCCAGGTGCGCCACCGCATGGACGAGCGACGTAGCGACATTATTGCCATCCCCCACATACGCCACGCGCACACCCCGCACATCGCCAAGCCGCTCGCGGATGGTCAGCACATCCGCCATCGCCTGGCACGGATGATGCGTATCGCTCAAGCCGTTGATCACGGGAACACCCGCCCACTTTGCCAGTTCAACGACGTGGGCATGGGCGAACACACGCGCCATGATGATATGGGTATACCCGGCCAGCACGCGCGCAATATCGGCGATGCTCTCGCGCTTGCCAAAGCCGATCTCATCAGGGAGCATATTGATCGCAGTGCCGCCAAGCTGCTGCATCCCCACTTCAAATGAGACGCGCGTCCGCAAAGACGGCTTCTGAAACACCATCGAGAGAATTTTTCCGCGCAGGAGCGGCTGATTGCCCCCATTACGGAGTTCACGTTTGAGGTCAACTGCGAGATCGATGAGCTGCTGGATTTCCTCGCTCGTCCAATCCGCCAGATCGAGAAAGTGACGCATGATAATCCCGGGAGACGAAAAAGCGTTTAAGAGTGGCGCTGAGTATACCACGCGCTCCCGTAATGTCGAACTCGTCTGGACGAGCGTCCGTTTGCAGAAAAGGCAGCGGCGCAGCGCCTAAATGTCGGTCATATCCCGCCAGTTCTGTCCGACTGACGCATTGCAGACCAGCGGAGCGCGCAGATCTGCCGCGCTCTCCATCACATGGCTGACCAGGCGCGCGGTGGATTCAGCTTCGGCTTCGGGCACTTCAAGCACCAGTTCGTCATGCACCTGAAGCAGCATCCGGGCGCGGCTTTTTCGCTCACGCAGTTCAGCATGCAGCCGGATCATCGCCAGCTTGATGATATCCGCCGCCGTGCCCTGAATCGGCATATTGATCGCTTCACGCTCTGCGGCTTGCTGGATCGTACGATTGCCCTGAAAGAGTCCGGGGAACGTCCGGCGGCGTCCAAACAGCGTGGTCAGGAACTTCTGCTCACGTGCCAGCCGCTTGGCTTTCTCGATATATTCGCGAACGCCGGGAAGACGCGCAAAATACGTCTCGATAAACTTCTCGGCTTCTGGCAGGGTGAGATCGCTGTCCCGCGCCAGGCGGAAAGCCCCCATACCATACAGCAGACCGAAATTCACCCGTTTGGCAAAGCCACGCTGCACTTTGGTGACCTGCTCCAGCGGAATATTGTAGACCAGCGCCGCCGTCGCCGCATGGATATCCTGCCCCTGATGGAAGGCTTCCAGCAGGTTCGGCTCCTGCGTGATATGCGCCATGATGCGCAGTTCAACCTGTGAATAATCGACCGAGAGCAGCAGGCAGCCTTCCTGAGCGATGAAAGCGCGCCGTACTTCGCGTCCTGCCTCGGTGCGAATGGGAATGTTCTGAAGGTTCGGGTTGCTGCTGCTCAGCCGCCCTGTGCCCGCCCCCGTCTGGCTGTAACTGGTGTGAACGCGCCCCGTCTCCGGATGCACCATGTTCGGCAGGGCGTCTACATAGGTTCCCTGAAGCTTGGTGAGTTCACGGTAATGCAGGATCTTCTCGACGATGGGATGTTCACCGCGCAGATTGTCCAGCACATCGGCAGCCGTGCTGAAACCATGCGTCGTCTTGCGCAGACCTTCCGCCTTCAGCCCCAGCTTGCCGAACAACACGTCATTGAGCTGTTTGGGGCTGTTGATGTTGAATGCGCCAAAACCGCCGCTGAGGTCGAAGATTTCCTGTTCGATGCGCGCGATCTCGGCTCTGAGGCGCTGGCTGTAGTCCATCAGGAACGGGATATCGAGCTTGATCCCGGTCATCTCCATATCTGTCAGCACCGGGACGAGCGGCATTTCGATCTGCTCGAAGACATCGCGCGTGCTGGGCGGGTTGACCGTCCCCCACAGCGGATCGACCTCCGGATCGCCTTCCTGCCTGCCCAGCTTCGGTTCCAGACTGCGCACCAGCCGATAAGTCACCACTGCATCTGCCGCGGCGTAGGGTGCAGCGCGATCGATGGCGACGCGATCCATTGTGATCTGATCCTTGCCCTTGCCGATCAGTTCCGAGATCTGCGTCATGTTGACATCAAGTTCGCGCTTGGCCAGCCGTTTCAGCCCCAGCGACTCGCTGCGGGTATCGCGCACCCACTCCGCGATCATGGTATCGAACGCAACGGGCGAGACGACGATGCCATGCCTTGCCATGACCGCATCGTCATAAGCGGCGTGGTGCGCATACTTCGGTATCTTCGGGCTGGTGAGCGCAGGGCGCAGCGCCTCGATCACGGTCTCCAGCGGAAGCTGCCTGCCCTCTGCATGACCCACGGGGATGTAATAGCCCGTTTCGCCGTCTGCGCTCAGCGCAATGCCGACCAGGACGGCGCGCATCTGATCCGTGCCGGTCGTCTCGGTATCAAAGGCAATGCCCGCCGCGCCGTTCATCACAGCGGCACAGGCAGCCAGCGCTTCCTCGTCCTGCACGATCACAGTGGGAAACAGTGTGGGCGGCGGCTCCAGCTCGATCTCAGGCTTTGCTTCCAGTTCCGCCATCGCGAACAGCGGAAGCTGCTCACCGGAGCGCGTCGTCAGGCGGTTCAACTGTTCATAGAAGCGCGTGAATTCAAGCTCACGGAAGATCGCCTCAACAGCGGCTTTATCAAAATCATGCGCCACACAAGCCGCCAGATCGAGCGTGATCGGCACATCCCGCCGGATCGTCGCAAGATCCTTGCTCAGGAAGGCGAGATCCCGCCCGGCTTCAAGCTTCTTGCGCACTGACTCCCTGATCTGGTCAAGATTCTCATAGATCGCCTCCAGCGAAGAAAACTGCTGTAAAAGCGCGGTCGCCGTTTTCTCGCCGATTCCGGGCACACCGGGAATGTTGTCACTGGTATCCCCTTCAAGCGCTTTCAGATCGATGAGCTGACGCGGCTCAAGCTGCCACTTTTCCCGGAAGCGGGCGACATCGTAAAGCTCATCGGGAACGCCGGGCTTGGGGATCGCCAGCCGGACGGTCGTATGGTCAGTCAGAAGCTGCAGCAGATCGCGATCGCCGGTGATGATGCGCACATCCACCCCCTGCGCTTCTGCCTGCCGGGCGGCGGTTCCCATCACGTCGTCTGCTTCATAAGTCGCCAGTTTGAGCACGGGGATGTTGAACGCCTGTACCAGCGCGTCGATCCGCCCCAGTTGGTGCGCCAGTTCATCAGGCATTTTTTCCCGTGTGCCCTTGTATTCGGCGTATAACTGATCGCGCCCGCTCAGCCCTTCGTCAAAGCTGACTGCCAGATAGTTCGGTTTGTCCTTTTCAAGGATATCCATCAGCGCGCGCGCAAAGCCGAAGACGGCGCTCGTCGGCTCACCCTTGCTGGTCATCAGCGGGCGGTTAATCTGCGCGAAGTAAAAGCGGTATGCCAGCGCATGACCATCCAGCAGGTAGAGCAGCGGGCGCGCCATGACTTGACTCCTCAGTTGAAAATGCGAACACATGAGCGATTATAACGCGGGTACGGCGTTCCGCGCCAACCTTCTGCTGCGCAGAAACGAACAGCGCACGGATTTTGCCTCCATGCGCTGTCAGGGCTTACATCATGCGCTCAAACTCGATGAACTGGCGGATCTCATCTTCCTCAAGCCTGCGTCCGGGCGTGACGATCAGGTAACTATCCGCCCACACAGAAGCCGGGTCAAGCTGGGGATTCTGTTTGACGACAATTTCCGCCGCGCGCCGCTTGAGGTCGCGGATGACCTCATAGGGTGGCGTCTCTCCGGGAACCTCGGCCACCAGATACACATATTCATCGGCGGCGCGGATTTCCTCAATCCGCCACGCTTCCTGCCGAAGCTGAAGGTTCATGCCCGCGATCAGCGCCTTGGACATGCGGTCGCTCAACTGCGCATTGGGATCGCGCAGCATCCACAGATAGGCGTAAGGTGAACGCGCCATCGCTTCCTGTTCGGGCGTCAGGACAGGGAGCGACTCCATCGTCGCCTTGATCTCCGCCTCAAATTCCAGAGTCGTGGGATCAGGCACAGCGCGCAGAGCTTCGATGATCCGCTTGCCCTGGCGCTGGATGTCACGCAGATGCGTCGAACCGGCAAAGATCAGTGACAGCGTCAGCTCATCATCCGTGCGCCGGCTGTAGAGCATGAAATCCTTGCCGCTGGCGGGCAGGTTGATGAAGCGGATGCGTGCCTCATCTGGCTTGGCGTCCCAGTCATCCTTGATGGCGGCGCGCAGCTCATCGATTTCCTCGCCCGGCATCCGCCCGGCATAAGCGACGATTTCGCCATCCCGTGTGAGCAGGGTCGCTTCAGCAGTCAGCTCCAGCGAGACATCGGTCAGGCTGAGCGCAAGCTGCGCGATGTAGGGATCATCGATATGGGTCGCTGCGTAGGGAGAAGTCGGCGCTTCGACCTCAACCTCATCCGGCTCAGGCACAAGATCGGAACCGAACTGCGGCGTCCGCTGCTCGTCATCCTCGCCGTGTGTGGGGCCGAGTTCCTCAACGGCCTCTGCGAAAGCCTCGCCCCACTCAAATTCAGGCAGGCTGGACGGCGCTTTCGGCGTCTTCCTTTCTTCGCCAAAATCGCCAAAGCCATCGAAATCATCCGCGTCAGGATCGCCGCGGAACTGCATCGATTCCGTTTCGAGATCGCCGGGCTTCTCCACCACCTCCGCCCCACGACCTGACATGGTGGTCAGGTCAAAGTCGTCACCGGTGAAGCTGCTTTCTGCGGCGTCTTCCGCCTCCAGATAGCTGACCGCCGCGTCATGCGGGACGGTCATGGCCGCTTCTTCTGCCTCGATACCTGCGATGAACTGCGTAGTATCGAACTCGAAAACATCCGACGGCTCCGGTTCAGGCGGGAATTCCGGCAGAAAATCCGGCTCGCTCACGAACTTCTCGATATCCTCGTCAAGCGCCTTTCGCCGCTTCCCCTTCTTCGACTTGCCTTCCTTGACCCAAGACGGCAGCGGCTGCACTTTCGGGCGATGCTCCGGAAGCTGTTTCTCGATGCTGGAGATCAGTTCGGAGATGGAGAATGATTCGTCTTCGGTACTCTCCAGCACCAGGCGGGCAGTGTTCGTTCCCTCAGATTCAGGTTCGATACGCGGTTCTTCCCCTCGCCGCAGATCAGCCTCGACCTCTGCAAACAGGTCATCCACTTCTTCCGCCAGCGGAGATTTCTGCCGTGTGCGGCGTTCCTGCTCCCCTCTGGAAGGTTCCGCCGCGCCGCTCTCGTAGTAGGACGCAAAGGCATCCTGAAGGTCACGGCTGGAGTAGACAACGCTGTCGCTTTCTTCTTCCTCGATAACCTCTTCACCGCGCAGCGCCGCCAGCACATTCCTGAAACCGGGATCAGTGACGCCGCCAACCAGATCGCTGACCGTGCCCGCTTCTTCCAGCGGTGTGGTGAAGAAATCGTCATCATCAGGCGCGGCTGGCTCAGCCTCAGGCTCGGCCGCGAGCATGTCTGGAGGAATTTCCGGCAGGTTGGAAGTGGTCTCTTTACGCTGCCGCTCGATCTCGCTGAGCAGCGCATCCATATCGCCGCCAAACGTGAACTCAACCTGGCGGGCAGTCAGCGGAGGGCGCTGTTCCTGCTGCGGTCGCATCGAATTCACCAGCGTCTCAAACTGGTCTGCCCCTCTGGGTCGATCGTCCTCAGGGTTGATCGTACCCAGCACACTGGAGAAGAGATCATCGGTCTTCGGCGGAGAAACATCCTGAAGCGGCAGATCGAAGGTCAGCTCATCGACGGACGGCTGCTCAGCTTCCACCTCAGCATCAGGAGTGGACAGCGCACCAGAATCCACCATGTCCGCAAACAGATCGCTCGTATCGATCTTGGAAGGCGGCTTCTCAGCGCGGTGCGGAAAGTCCTCCGGCGTGATGACGAAATCCGCCTCGTCTTCGTCTTCCTCAAAAATCGAGAAATCCTCGAAACTGAGTTCCGGCGGCTCAAAATCTTCAGCCACATCGTCTTCAGCCGGAACGGCGGGCATCTCACTGGATGAAAACAGGTTTTGCAGCGGTGTGTATTCCGGCAGGTCGGGCGGTCGATGCTGGCTGGGGCGCGTGACCGCGTTCGGTGTGGTCGGCGGCATCTCTTCTCGGCTGAGCTTGCGCGTCGGCTTTGACGTGGACTCGCCGAGCCGTGTGGTGCGCCCTGTCCCTTCAACCGCCTTGTTGATCAGCGGCATGATGTCGCGGGCGGTGAACGGCGCATTGATCGAACCGTTCAGGCTCAGCGAAGCGGTCACGCGATCGTCCTGACGCGGCGTCGCGATCACTGCGATATCCGCCTGAATGGTGCGCACCTTGTTCACCAGCGACGAGCCGCTTTCCTGAGGATGTCTGAAATCGATGATCACCACGTCATGCGGGTTCTGTGCGAGATACTCAAGCGCGGCAGACGGCGTGACGAACGGGTGTACTTCGTAGTTCCCCGTGCGCTCAAGCGCCTGCTTGATCGAGATCGCAAACGGAAGCTCCCGGTAGATGATTAAGACATGCGTGATCACCGCATCTCTCCCTCAGTCAAATCGACACCCGCTATGGCGTCGGCGGCAGGATCAGGTCGAAGTTGATCGTCGAGAACGGCGGGATCAGCGTGAGCGGCAGCGGACTCAGAGAGAACGGGCTGACTGTCACCGTAAAGATGCCGACGTTGTTGACCTCGCTGACCTCGGTTACCTGATTGCCACTGTCCACACGCGCCTGCACATTGTAGGTTCCGGCAGAATTGAATGTCAGGCTGACATTGAGCACGATGCTCTCGCCCGGATTCAGGTTGGCGACCACGCCCAGCGGCGACTCTGTGCCCGGCGGAGACACGCTGATCGTGTTCGAGAACTGGCCGGTGCTGCCCTGCCCCGTGTTGGTAATCTGGACGGTGAAGCTGGAGGATACCGGCGAGTTGCCGGGACCGAGCATGAGCGTCGTCGGACCCGTGATATTGCTGATGACGAGATCCGCTGGTCCGGGTGTCGGCGTTGCCGTGGGCGGAACAGGCGTCAGTGTCAGCGTGCTGGTCGGCGGCGGGGTGGCGGTCACAGCGCTGGTCGGCGGCGGCGGCGTCGGCACGATCGGGATGCCGGCGCAGAGCGTGCCGAGCAGCGTGACGAACTGACCACTGAACCAGCCGATATTGACTCCTACACGCACCTGCCACCAGTCATTCGAGCCTGTACGCCCGATCACCGGAGCCTGCACGCCAGCCCCCACAGTCGTGATGATGGGATAGTTTGTGCCCGGTCCCTGACGCAGGTTGAGACCGACATTGGTCAGCACGCGGCAGGTCGGGTCATTCGGGTTGATGATCGGCAGGTTGGGGCTGACGGCGATCGTCGCCGTGACCTGTGCCTGCTGTGTGCGGGCATTGATGGTGATCTGCGCCGGGTCGCTGGCGACGTTGGCGCGATAGGCGATCACCTGAAGCGGGATCGAACCGGCGGTCGTCGGCGTGTAATCGAGCACGGCGTTCATATTGCGGTCGCCCGTCGGCGCTTCGGATGAGATCGTCTTGACGATCGTGCCGTTGGCAGACAGCGTGATCCGTGTAATGCCGACGGAGTCAGTGGCGTTCACGCTCACCAGCACCTGGCTGCCGACGACGATTTCACTGTTATTGGCGGGGGAAATGATCGTCACCTGAGGTCTGCCGCTGGCAGGCTGCGACGGCGCGATCGTTTGCTGCTGGTTGGAAGGCCCTGTCGTCAGGTTGCACGCCGTGACGGTGAACAGGACGACACTGATGAACAACGAGATCAGGCGCGGTCGCGACACAAGTGAACGCATACCATTTCCTCTGGGTGCAGACGATTTTTGTCGTAACAGAAATCATACCACGAACCACGCAAAACCGCTGTGCGTTCCGCCATCGAAATCTGTACGCCGACACCCGGCATGAAAACAGCCCCGCGATATCTGCGAGGCTGTGTGAGGATCAGGCTGAAAGCGCCGTTTGCGTCAGGAGAGCGGTTCCTTGAAGATCGTATAACGCCCCATATCATCTCCCTTGGCGATACACGTGGTCATATCGACCTTGAATTCGCGCCCGCCGCTGACCCAGCTCAAGCCTTCCTGAAGCAGCCCCTGCCCCATGTAGCAGACCGGCTTGTCCACCTTCCGGTTCCAGCACATCGGGCAGCGTTCCAGCGTATAGATGATCCTGTCGCTGCCTTCTTCGTAGACATTCGAGATCTGGTCAGAAAACTGTGAGAAGATGTTCGCCATGGCAGGCACGCCAACGCGGAGCTTGGCATTGAGCGGCAGCACCTTGAAGGCGAGATCTCCAACCCCGGCAAGCGCGCCGAACGAGCGCAGCCCGCCCGCAAAGATCGCTCGCCCGGCTCTCAGCGCCAGTCCACGACCGCCGCGCGGGCCGTACATTTCTTCGAGCGCCATGTTCAGCGCGGTGAAATCGGAGAAATCAAAGCCTTTTTCGAGGTTGTCCGCCGGATAGTTATCGATGTACTGAGAAAGCCCCGCAAGATTGAGAATGGCGTTGAGACCGTTCCGTCCCATGATCTCTTCCATCGCATCGATGGTCAGCCGGGCAAACTTGTTGGGATAGTAATATCCGCTTTTCTCCGGTGGCATTATGCCGAGTCCTCCAGTCGGTGCGCAGGCGTCGCTTCGCCGGGTTACGCCATCAGTTTAACGCTGCGATTGTCATATCCGTCTTTTTAGTATACGGCACAACCAGCGAGATTCCCAACATTGCAAGGCGGGTGAAGGATTAAGGTTCGCCTCGTTATCCGGCGAAAACCATCAGCGAGTCATCGAGCGGCGTGGGCAGTTGAGTCCCCGGCAGGCGACCGAGCATACTCCATGCGCCCGTCCATGTGATCTCGACGTTTGCCAGCCGCCCCTTCCAATCCGCCTCATCCTCGAAGAAGACCAGCTTGTTCTGCGGCGTGCGTCCGCGCCAGCGCCCCTTGACGTTCTCCTCGACGAGGACTTCAACGACCCTGCCGAGGTAGCGTCCATTGATCTCGCTCAGCACCTGTTCCTGCAGTGCCTCGATGGCGTGCAGGCGGGCATGCTTGACCGCTTCCGGCACATCGTCGATCATGCGCCGCTCGCTCACCGTGCCGGGGCGCGGGCTGTAGCGCGCCAGATGTACCTTGTCGAGCCGGAGGTCAGCCAGCAGGTCATACGTTCCCTGGAACTGCGCATCCGTCTCGCCGCAGAAGCCCACGATGATATCGGTGTGGATGGCTACTTCAGGAATGCGCGCACGGATACGGTCGATCAGGCGGCGATACTGCTCGACAGTGTAGCCGCGCTTCATGTTTTCCAGCACCACATCATCGCCTGCCTGCACCGGAACCTCGATATGCGGCATCACGCGCGGCAGCTCGGCAACCGTGTCGAGCAGCTTGTCGGTCATCCAGTTCGGGTGGCTGGTCAGGAAGCGGATGCGCAGGATACCGGTCTCCTCAGCTACCTGATGCACCACGCGCAGCAGATCCGCCAGGTCAGGGCCATCGGGAATATCCTTGCCATAGCGATCGACGATCTGCCCCAGCAGCGTGATCTCTTTCACACCCTGAAGCGCCAGACTCCGCACATGCGCTACGATCTCGCCGACGCTGCGGCTGCGCTCGATGCCACGGCGGAAAGGGATGATGCAGAATGAGCAGGCGTGCGAACAGCCGTAGACCACCGGCACATGTGCCGAGACCAGATTGCCCTGCTCGTGCAGCGGCAGCAGCAGCTCACCATCCTGAATCCGATCGCGGCGGTCCCGCTCGATCACTTCCTGTTCGAGAACTTCCGCCTCGGTCAGGCGATCCTTGAGGAAGTTCACCATCGGCTGCGGCTCAGACGGCGGCATAAAGACATCGACGTAGGGCAGCTTTTTGCGCAGCGCCAGCGGATCGCGCACGCCGACCATGCAGCCCATCACGCCGATGATCGTATTGGGTTGTTCACGCTTGCGCTGTGCCAGCAGGTTGAGGCGTCCGTATGCCTTGTCTTCTGCGCTCTGGCGAACAACGCAGGTGTTGACGACAAAGATTTCGGCGTCATCCGGGTTTTCCGCCGCGGTGTGCCCCATGCGCTCCAGTTCGGAAGCGAGAAGCTGAGAATCGGCGGTATTCATTTGACATCCGAGAGTCCAGATGTGATAACGCATGAGCTTTTCAGACCGTGAATTTAGTTGACGAACGTTTATTTTAACGGGTGGGCGCAAGCCGCGTCAATGCAGTCGTCGGCTGTGGCAGCGGCGTCCGTCTCACGACTCACACGGCACTTGCAGCAAAGCCACCGCCCCAAACCCGGCATCCTCGCGGCATTCCACACGGAAAGCGATCCGGTTATCTTCCAGTGTGACGTAATCAGTCACGTCGAACATGAACGGAACAGAGCCGTCAACCGCGCCCATCCGCCGCCCGTTCAGATACAGGATGAGCGTGCCCGGCGCATGCTCGATAGAGAGATAGTAGCGCACACAGATTTCCGCGATCTCCAGATCAAACGTGCGCTGAAGCGTCGCCCCCCATCGTTCATCAAAACGTTCACTGCATCGCCACAGCCTGAGCGATTCGACAGGCTGCGCCTCTGCGCCGAACTCAAACAGGTCGGGCTGAAGTTCAAAATATTCGACTGTCCAGCCGGCATCCAGTGAGATGATCTGCGTGGGTTCCATAGCGCACATTGTACCATGCGCTGGATACGCCGCATCCCCGCCCGCAGCAACAGTCACCAGACCGCTAAGGGTCGGAAAAGCTCACTTTTGCGCAATTTCAGATTTAGCCGCACAATTGCGCCAAAAGATCCTGTTCGCTTGTCTGGTGGTTTTCCTGAGGTTGCAGCATGCGCTCTACCGTCCTGCTCTATAACCCGATCAGCACCTCACCCGGCAAGCAGCGGCTTCCCCTTTCGCTGCTGTCGGTCGCGGCGGTGATCGCAGCGGATTACGATGTCGAGTTCATCGACGGCAACCTGATCGCCGATCCGGCGCAGGCGATCATTGACCGCGCCAGGGCAACCGGCGCAAAACTGCTGGCTTGCACGGTGATGCCGGGTCCCCAGCTTCGGCAGGCTGTCCCCGTCTGCAAGCGCGTCAAGGCAGCGCTGCCCGATCTGACGATCCTGTGGGGCGGTTACTTCCCCACCCAGCATGAAAAAGTCGTGCTCGCCAGCGGCTACGTCGATTATGTCATTCAGGGTCAGGGCGAAGCGCCGTTCCGGCAGTTTGTTGATCGCCTGCACCAGGGTGGCTCACTGACGGATATTCCCTCGCTCGGATACATCGAGAATGGCGAAGTCCGGGTGAATCCCCGCGCGCCTGTGGTTCCGCTCAACAACCTGCCGTGGTATCCCTACGATCGGATTGATGTCTCGCGTTACATCGGCAAAAGCTACCTCGGCAGCCGGGTTCTTTCGCACAACACGTCATTCGGCTGCCCGTTCGCCTGCAATTTCTGTGCCGTGGTTGCGCTGGCGAACCGCCGCTGGATTCCTGAAAGCGGTGAGCGCATCAGCGAGATCGTGCTGCATCTGCACAAAAACTGGCAGATCGACGGTCTGGAGTTCCACGACATGGACTTCTTCGTCCGGGAAGACCGCACCGCAGATTTCGCCGACCGCCTGTCGCACGCTGTCGGCGATTCGATCCGCTGGTGGGGGCTGGGGCGGATCGACACGCTGATGAGCTACAGCGACGAGACTTGGGAAAAAATGAAGCGCAGCGGCGCTAAAATGATCTTCATGGGCGCAGAAAGCGGCGATGACGACACCCTCAAACGGATGAACAAGGGCGGCAAAAGCAGCACCAGCATGACGCTGGCGCTGGTTGAGCGGATGAAGCACTATGGCATCATCCCAGAGCTGTCATTCGTGCTCGGCAATCCGCCAGACCCGGCAGCAGACATCGAAGCGACCATCGCCTTCATCCGCAAAATCAAGCAGATCAACCCGGCGACCGAACTCGTCCTCTACATCTATACGCCCGTGCCCCAGGAAGGCAGCATCCTGCTGGATGAAGCCACCAAACTCGGCTTTCGCTTCCCGGAAACGCTCGACGAATGGGCTAGCCCGGAATGGGCAAAATTCGCCATGCGCCGCGATCCGGGAACACCGTGGTTCAAGGATACCGTCCGCAGCCGGGTGCGCAACTTTGAGTCGGTCATCAACGCCTACTACCCGACAGTCACCGATCTGCGCCTGAAAGGCAATGTGCGCCATTTGCTCAAGGGGCTTTCCGGCTGGCGCTACAGGCTGGAATACTATCAGTGGCCTTATGAGCTGAAGGCGCTTCAGCGGCTGATCCATTATCGCCGCCCGGAGACGACAGGATTTTAGAGGGGCGCGCTGAAATCAACGGCGCAGCAGCAAGCGATCAGGGGCGCGTCTGCATCCGCCGAATCACGTTCAGCACAGCTTGCGCATATTGAAGCAGACCGAACGCCGCGCTATACTCAACGCATTGTTCTTTACGTCACAATGTAGAGAGGACGCTGGTTCCTATGCGCGGCACGTTGACTCGATTCTTGTTTGCCACGGTGGCACTGCTCGCCGTGAGCCTTGTGGCAGCCTGCGGCACTGTCGCCACACCGGAATGGGCAGCCGAAGCCCAGGAAACACGCGCCGCGCTGGCGGTCACACAGACTTACCTGACCTCGATCGCGCCGACCGCAACGCCTGTGCCTCCGACGCCTACACCCACCTCAGTCCCCCCCACTGCCACCCCGATCCCGCCCACAGCGACGGAAGCGCCGCCGACCGCCACCCCTGAGCCGACTGCCGCGCCGACCGCCACAGCGGAGCCTTCCGGGGCGGACGCCAATGCCGAAGCGATTACCGCAGCGCTGGCTGCCGGTGATGCCGCCCGTGGTCAGACCGTGTTCGCCGCACAGCATACCCTGCCGGATGGATCGGCCTGGGCATGCTCGTCCTGCCACTCGGTAACGCCGGATGAACTGCGGCTGATCGGTCCCGGACTGTGGAACGTGGCAGCCCGTTCCCAGGCATATGACATCGGACAAACCGCGCCAGCATACATCGAAGCTTCCATCCTGCATCCACAGGAATTCATCGCGCCGGTGGCAGAGGGCCAGCCCGGCTGGGCTTTGAATATGCCTGCTGGCTGGGATGAAGCCCTCAGCGATCAGGAAGTCGCGGATCTCGTCGCCTATCTGCTGACGCTGGGCGAGTAAACAACCAGCGCGCAGTCATCTCGCCATGCAGACAAACAAACGCGGATGCCATCGACGGCATCCGCGTTTGTTTTATCTGTCAGGTTCGATATCAGGCAAAGCAGGTGTTACAGCTAATCCTCCGCTTGTGGCGAGATAAAATCGCCCGGCTGGATCTGGAGGGTTTCGCTGTCAGCGCTGTCGTCCGCGGCATGAGAGGGTAGTTCGTAACCCACGGGCGCAGTCAGCGGAAGCGTGATATAGACCGCCGTCCCGATGCCGACGGCGCTCTTCATTTTAACCGTGCCGCCATGCGCCTCAATGATCTGCTGGGACACGGTCAGCCCCTGCCCCGTGCCCGGCGCGCGGATCGTGCGCCCTTCCTTCGTCACCGGCGTACCACGGAAGAACCGCTCGAACACGCGCGGCAGTTCTTCCGGCAGAATGCCCGTTCCGTTATCACGGATGCGCAGGCGCGCCCTGCCATCTTCCTCCGTCTTGATCTCCAGCGAGAAAGCGCCGCCCGGCGGGGTGTATTTGATGGCATTATCAACGATATTGCCCAGCGCCCAGCGCAGACGCCGCTCATCCCCCAGCACGTGCAGCCCTTTCTGCTCAACGATCACGTCCATCCGCAGATTAGCTGCCTGCGCAACCTGACGCCATTCGTTGGCAACTGCCCAGATCAGCGTCTCCAGGTTGAGCGGCTTGCTGGAAGCCGCCGCCGGCACAACACGCGCTTCCATCATCAGCTCGCGCATCTCCACGACCAGCTTCTGCAAGCCGATGGCATGGCGAGACAGTTCGCGGGCAAAGCGAGACAGCACATCATCCTGTGGGCGATTCTGCATCCCTGCCGCAAGCTCAACCGCCTGCGCGTGCGCCTCGATATGCGCCAGCGCCACCTCGCGAGCGCGTTCACGCCGCACCTCATCGGTGGCATCGCGCAGCACAATCACCGTGCCGACGCGCTGACGAGTGACCGAGAGCAGAGCAGCGGCGCGCGCGTGGATCACCTTACCGCCGACGTGGACATGACGCGGATCGCCCAGAGCATATAATCCCGGAGCCAGCGCCGCGCCCAGAATATCCGTGACAGTCGCCGTCATGCCTGTCAGCGTATCCAGCTCTGAGTTCGCCTTGCCGAGCAGGCTTTTCGCCAGCTCGTTCATGAAGATCACCCTGCCATCGCCATCCTGCACGATCACGCCATCCGGCAGCGCGTCCAGCACGCCGGTGAGATGTTCGATCTCGCGCCGCTGGCGACGCAGCGAAACGCGCAGTGCATCCTGTTTCTGCTGCACATGATCTGCGTACACGTCCAGCGCGCTGCCGATCAACCCGATCTCGTCGCTGCCCGTCATATGAGTACGGGCGGTTGGATCGCCTGCCGAGAGCCGCTGCGCCACTGCGCGAATACGCTCCAGCCGGGCGATCTGCCACAGCGTGCCCAGGTAGGCGATGATGATGACTGTCGCAGCGCCAGTTGCCATGCTCAGCCCGGCGATCTGGCGCGCCGCGGGAGAAGCCTGTGCCGCCGCCACAGGCGCATAAACCATCACCATCATGATGACCGTGACCACTGCAAAGGGCACAACCAGCCGCCAACGCAGGGAGATGAAACGGGGTTCTGCATCAACTCTGGTCATCGAATAATCCCCACGAAAAATATACCTCAATCAAATGTATCACGAATTTACAGGACTTCTGCATAGTTCTGTGGTCGGATGCCTGCAATCACCCCGTGAGCTTCTTTAGCACAACTCACATCATCCCTTAGTGTGGGCTTCACACTCATCGGCTACGTTAATACTAAGCAGACCCTGACATGGTTATTCGCTGGATTGAGAGGATCTCCGGATGATCCCGACGCTCAACGGACGCGCCGATCTCCACATTCACACGACGTGCAGCGATGGCAGCGCCTCGCCAGAAGCAACACTGGATTACATCGCCGAACATCGGCAGCTCGACGTGATCGCCATCACCGATCATGACACGCTTGAAGGCAGCCTGTGGGCATATCATCATCGTCACCGCTACCCGTTCGATATTGTCCCCGGCGTCGAAGTGACCTCGGCAGATGGGCATGTGCTGGCGCTGTGGGTGACCCGGCCAATCCCCAAACATCTGCCGCTGGCGGAAACCGTAGCGGCGATCCATGCCCAGAACGGCATCGCCATCCTGGCGCATCCGTTTGAGCTTTTTATCGCGCCTCACACCTTCCTGCGTTACCTCCTGAACCCCAGGGGGTTAATAGAATCAGGAATAGATGCTGTTGAGGTTCACAACGCAGGCGCGTTTACTCCTTTCGGCAACTGGCTGGCTCGCCGGATGTACGGGCGCAGCCCGCTGCCCGGCGTTGGCGGCAGCGATTCGCATTTGCCGACGACCATCGGCACTGGCGTCACCCGTTTCCACGGCACGGACGCCCGTGCGCTCCGGAACTCGCTTGCGCTGGGACACGTCGCCGCCGAAGGATCACGATGGGGACTCACCGTCTACTTGAAAATCTATCGCACATCTCGCCGGAACAGGCAGAGCGCCTATTTGGAAACGAATGTCTCCTCAACCCGCCTGATCCGGCAGTGACACTTGCGCCCGTTCGGCGCGTGGCGATCTTCGCTGAAGCCTTCCTGCCCAAGGTGGATGGCGTTTCCAAGACCGCCTTTCTCACCATGCGCTATCTCCAGCAGACCGGGCGCGAAGTGCTGGTTTTCGCCCCGGATATCGCCGTCCAGTCAGTCGGCAAGACCAAAGTCATTCCCCTGCCCTCGCTCGGCATGCCTTCCGCGCCGGAAACGCGCATCGCGCTGCCACATCCGAGCGTGGCGCAGCATCTGAACGCCTTCCAGCCTGAACTGATTCACCTCTTTAACCCGGCGCTGCTGTCGTGGAGCGGTATCGCCATCGGGCGGCAGAACCGCATCCCGATCATCGCCAACTATCAGACTGATCTGCCGGCGTATGCCCATCACTACGGCTACCCGTTTCTGTCGAACCTGATCCGCGAGTATCTGCGCCGCACCCATAACGCCTGCCATCTGACTCTTGCGCCCTCGAACTGGACGATCGATGAGCTTCACCGCGAAGGCTATCACCGCCTGCGGCGCTGGAGCCGCGGCGTCAACAGCCAGCATTTTCATCCGGCGCGCCGGAGCGACGCGATGCGCCAGCGCCTGCTGAACGGGCGCGATCCGGCATCCCTGCTCTGTATCTACGTCGGCCGGCTCGCCAACGAGAAACGTATCGACCTGCTGCTGGAAACCGCCCGCACACCGGGCATCGCGCTGACGATCATCGGCGATGGGGCCCGCCGCACCGAGCTTGAAGCGCAGTTTGCGGGCACAGACACGCATTTCACCGGCTACCTGTTCGGCGATGAGCTTGCCCAGGCTTATGCCAGCGCCGATGTCTTCATGTTCACCGGCATGTCAGAAACGTTCGGTCAGGTGGTACAGGAAGCGATGGCGAGCGGTCTGCCGAGCATCATCGTCAATCAGGGGGGAATCGTCGATCTGGTCGAGCAGGGGGTGGAAGGCTTCCTGTGCCCGCCCGACCCGGCAGCTTTTGCCAGCGCTGCCGCCGCTCTGCGCGACGATCCTGTCTTGCGCGCGCGAATGGGGTACAATGCCCGTCAAAGGGCGGAAGCCAGTCCGTGGGAAGTCGTCATGGCACAGCTTGAAGGTTTCTACAGCGAAGCGGTGCGCATGAACGACCGCAGCAACCGGCTGCACCCGCCCGCGCCCGGTATCCTGGCGCGCCTGGTGCAGCGCGGCGCGCCGCCCGCGAGGACGATGTATGACCGAGTCTCTTGAACAAACCATGCTGTCAGCGTATCAGGAAGCCCAGGCGCAGGATCGCAAGATCAATGGAGAGACTGACCCGCTGATGGAGCAGGATACGACTGAAATGTCTGCCAAGACCGTCGCCCTGATTGCCCATGATGGCAAGAAGGATGAGATGATCACGTTTGCGCTGGCACACCGCGACGTGCTGTCAAAGTATCAGCTCATCGCAACCGGGACGACCGGAAGACTGCTTCAGGAAAAGGCGGGGCTGACGGTGACGCGGCTGCTCTCCGGCCCGATCGGCGGTGACGCCCAGATCGCCGCGCAGGTGGCGGAAGGCAAGGTGGAAGCGGTCTTCTTCTTCATCGATCCGCTGGGCAAGCACCCGCATGACCCGGATATCAATTCCCTGCTGCGCATCTGCAACGTCCACGATGTGCCGCTGGCGACCAACCCGGCGACGGCATCGTTCATCATCAGCGATCGCGCGCTCTAGCCGCGTTTCTGGGCGCGGCGCACCGCCAGCGCGAGCAGTTGATCAGCCGCAAACGCCTGCGCAATGGCAAAGATCATCAGCGCCAGACCAAAGAAGATGCTGTACGGAACCGTCGCCCAGACTTCAGCATATTTGCCGAGGTTGAGGTATGACAGGCTCCAGTCGCCGATCGCGCCATAACCGCCCATCAGCAGCCACGCATTGAGATCGGTGGTCACCAGCGCCCCGCTGAGGAAACGCGCTGCTTCCAGCGACAGCACAATCGTGATCCCGACACGGAACAGCAGCCAGAGGAACTGAAGCAGCATACTGTAGGCGCGCGTCTGCACCAGCGACGAGATCAGCGCGCCGACGCTGGCGTCAAAGCCGATCCCCGTAATTGGCAGGATGATCGCGGCGGTCATCGTTCCCGCCAGCAGCAGGATGGCCATCACGACGCTGATATCTGGCGTGATGCCGCTGATCAGCAGATCGATATATTTCCCCTGAAACGCCGTCAGATCCCAGAGCAGACAGGCGATCAGGATGAAGCGCACCACCAGGATCACGCCGATCAGCCCGCGCAGACGGTAGAACACCGATGCCCAGCGCGAACGCAGCGTGAGTTCAGCGCCGCGTTCGGTCGCCCGCAGGTTGTCCCAGTTCTGCCGTCGAATCTCGTCGGCAACCGTCCCCGACGTCAGCGCTACGGCGATCACCCGCGCCAGCACTTGCAGCGCCAGCGCCGGAAAATACAGCGTATGATTGATGATCTCGACCCAGTTCTGTCCGGCAGGTCGGTTAAACGTCCCCGTCGCAACCACATAGCCTGCGCCGAGCATCAGAACGCCCAGCAGGATCACCCCCAGCGCCCGCAGATAGCGCACCCGCGCTGGCGGCTGAACCGTCCGCCCACGCTGATAACGCAGTACCGGATGCTGAGGTTGTGCCCAGTGCGGCAGGTTGCTGAGGAAAAGTCGTCGGATCATCCGTCTTCCATGTCTGCAAGCTGACCGATACACGGCTCAAGATCGCGCAGGGCGCTTTCCCATGCATCCGCAGCCACCGAAACTGTCGTGCCGGAACGAATGTAATGAATATACACAGCGATCTCGCTGACGTTCAAAAACTGGCGGGCAGCCGCAGCATAAACCCCGACCTGGAGATAGTACCGGCGGGCATGCGCCTGCGGATCAGCCGCGCGCGAAGTCTTGTAGTCTACCAGCCGCCACTCGCCATCCTGCCCCTGAATCAGCACGTCGATCACGCCGTGAATCGTGCGTTTTTCCGTCCTGTACATAAACGGCACTTCCCGCAGAACACGCCGTCCCTGCTCAATCCAGCGCAGCACATCAGAGTTGAGGACGCGGCGCATCAGCTTCTGCGCCTGCTCAACGGCGCGCTGGCGGATCGACGGCTGGATCATCCCGGCTTCCCAGGCATAGCGATCAAGCAGATGCTCAAGCGCATGGGGTTCGCGTCCGTACCACTGCGGCTGCCACTGAAGCGCCCGATGCACCATGTCCCCCACCATGCGCTCAAAACCGGCTTCGCGGGGAAGACCAGCCGCCCTGATCTGATGCGGCGCGTCGTGGAAGACTGCCCGCCGCCAGCGATACGTAAAGACCGTCTTTTCGGGATCATCCGTCGTGAGGGCAGTCCCCAGGTCAGCGATATGCGTGGCAGACAGGGATCGCGCCGGCGCATCTCGTTCCAGCGTCAGCGGCAGCAGCCCCGGCGGCGGCTCAGCAGGCGTGCTGACCGGCAGATGCCACTCGCTGAAAACCACTGTTTCCCGCATTGATACACCTTCATCTGGTGGATCCGTCGGGAAAGTCAGCGCCAGCTCGCCCCACGGATATGCCAGTCTTGTGCTGACCGGCTCGGCAAAGCGGATGTCAAAAGCGTCCATCAGCCACGGAAGCCAGTCTCCACGCGCCTGCCAGCCGATATCGGTCACTGTCTCTTTCTGTTTTCGGCTGCCGCGTTTGATCTGCCCGCTGATGATCAGGTGATCCTGCGCCCGCGTCATCGCAACGTAGAGCAGGCGGCGCTGCTCGGCATCCTCACGCGCCTTCACCTGCTTCCTGAGCCGATCATAAGCCGCGCTTTCGGCAAACTTCCCGTCTGGGCGCTTGTAGCGCGCGCCCGCCCCGTGCTTCGGATCACAAAGCAGAGGCAGAGTCTCGCCGCCAGACGCCTGTCGTGAGGCATCGGCGACGATCACCAGCGGAAACTCCAGCCCCTTGCTCTTGTGGATGGTCATCAGCGTGACCGCGTCGCCCGCGTCGAGGACAGCTTCCCCCTCACGCACCTCACGCGACGTGACATCCTTCAGATACTGCGTGAACGCGCTGAGGGTCACAGTCCGGCTGGCACGGGCGATCTCGACCAGCTTTTCCAGGTTGGCGCGGCGGCGTGCGCCGTCAGGCAGCCCTGTCAGAACAGCCAGATAGCCGGTAGTCTCAAGGATCACGCGCAGCAGTTCCGCCACCTGAACCCGCCCCGCTATCGCCCGGAGACGCCGCAGCGTCTCCAGCGCGAACGTCACCTGTGGACGTTCATCGGCGGGAACACGATCGACAGAGGCCAGCGCTTCCCAGAGCGAGACCGGTCTGCCGTCCTGATCCGTCACCGAACGCAGCGCGAACAGCGCATCATCGCTCAGGTTGAAAAGCGGCGAGCGCAGCGCAGTGGCGAGCGACAGATCGTCAGCAGGCAGATAGAGCGCTTCCAGCAGGCTGTATACATCCCAGATTTCCTGCCGTTCATAAAAACCCTTGCCTGCGATCGTCAGATAAGGGACACGCTCAGCCCGCAGCGCCGCCTCATACACGTCAACGTCGCTCATCGCCCGAAAGAGGATCGCCGCATCTCCATAGCGCATCGGGCGAACCTGCCGCGTTTCCTTGTCATAGATCGGGCGCTGCTCGAACTCGACAAGCTGACGCAGACGCCGCGCCAGCACTGCCGCTTCCCACTCGCGCCCCTGCTCAGAATTGATCGCCCGGCCGTCGTGGATATCCGAACGCAGCAGGATCAGCTCAACGGACGGATCCGCGCACGGCGCAGACTCGCGCTCAGCGATCATGGCATCGACTGACTCATCAAAGATGACGGCGTACTCGTCCCCTCCACGCATGATATGACGAAAGACCGCGTTGAAACATTCTGTCAGCGGTTTGTGTGCCCGATACGATTGTCTGAGCGGATTTTCCACACCCCCTGACAGGCGAATCTGCTGCCGCGCCTGCTGAAAGGCCGCGATATCTGCGCCGCGAAAGGCATAGATACTCTGTTTGGGATCGCCAACCAGAAACAGACGCCCCTGCTGATCCGGTGGAGCCAGCGCGCTGACGATCTGCCACTGCACCGGATTGGTGTCCTGAAATTCATCGACCAGCAGGTGCTGAAATTCGCCGTCCAGATAGCGCTGGCGCACCTCATCATGCGTCACCAGCAGATCGCGTGTGCGCTGTTCGAGATCGTCAAAATCGAGCGCTGCCCTTTCCTGCTTGAGCGCGCGATATGCGGCGTTGGCGCGGGCGATCAGCCCAGTCCAGTATTGGGCAAGCTGCGCCAGGTGTGGATCTTCGTCTTCCGCGGGCTGCTCTGCAGGCGCGCTGCCGAGATAGGCTCGCAGGGTGTTTTTCACCTGCTTGATCGGGTAGATATCGAGCAGATCAAGCAGCGGAGAGCGCTCGGCAGCCAGCCTTCTCAGCGTCTCGTCAAGCGCCTGCTCACGCAGAATGCCGGACTGCACCTCATCCAGCACGGTAAACTGTGGATCAATGCCAGCAGGCGCAGCATTCACGCGCAGGATGGACGCACACAGCGCATGGATCGTATCGATGCGGGCGCTGTCCATCTGGCTCAGCAGCGCATACCAGCGCAGATCGCCGCTGGACTGCGCCATCGTCGCCAGCGCCATGCGGACGCGATCGCGCATTTCCTGCGCCGCCTTCTGCGTAAAAGTGATGGCGACCAGTTGATTCAACTGCCACGGATTGTGTACCAGCAGTTCCAGGTAACGCCGCACCAGCACACGCGTCTTGCCGGAACCCGCGCCCGCCACCACCACCTGATTGCGATTCGCCAGCCCGGAAATGCCTGCCTGTGCCACGCTCAGCGGCAGATACTGGTTGAGCAGGATCAGCGACATCAGGCATCCCCCATCCGTTTGCTGCGGCTCATCACACTGACGCGGCACAGATGGCTGAACTCACAGTAGCGGGCACATTTGCCATCCGTCAGGCGGGCAGGCTGAGCAGAAAAATCAGCGCGCATCACCGCTTCCAGAGTGCGGGCGATGTGCTGTTTGCCAGCATCCATCGCTGTCATGCCCGCATCGTCGTAAGCCAGCGGCTCACTGAGTTTTGCGTCGCCAAGATGCCAGAAATAACCCGTCACACCCTCAGAAAAGCGATCTTCCAGCGCCATCAGATAGATCAGAAGCTGCACATTCTGCCCGCGTTCCAGCGCTGCGCGGCGGTAAAGTTCGCCGCCGCTGCTGCTGCTCTTGTAATCGATGACAAAGACCTGATCGCCATACTGATCGATCCGGTCGATCACGCCCTTCAGCCGCATCGACAGGCGGCTGATGATAAACGCCTGCTCCACCTCAAGCACCATCCGCGGCACGGGCAGCGCGTCCCCGCTGAAGTCGGTCATCACCAGTTGGCGGAGCCGCTGAAGAATTTCGGCGCGTTCCTTTTCCCACAGCACAGAGGGGCGAAAACCGAACATGGCAGGCGCATCCGCAAAGACCGCATTTGCCTCAGCATCCAGAACAGCCAGCGCCTCCGCTTCACCTTCCGGGCTGATCACGCCGATTTCGGCGCGGATGCGGCGGTATGCGCGCTCCAGAATGGCGTGCTGGAGAGAACCAAGCTGAAGCGCATCCATCCCATCCTCAAGGGCTTTGATCGGTTCCAGCCGCAGCAGCCGCCGGGCAAAAAACTGATAGCCACAGGCTGCCAGTTCATTGAGCTGGCTGGCGCTCCAGCGGCGTTCCGGTGTGAACTGTGCCAGCAGCGCCGTCCGCACATCAGCGCTATGCAGACGACCGGCATACTGATCTGCCGGCTCGGAGGACATCCGCCTGAGTTCGACTGTCCGCGCAGCGACCAGCCGCTGCCACGCGGGCTGCTGTGACAGCCAGCCGGAGTAGACGGGTGGCGCATTCTCTCGCTGCACACAGTCGGCGGCGGCCAGCGCAGCCTCGGCGAATGTACACACCTCATCAGGGGCGACAACCTGATCAGCGCGCATCACTTCCAGCGCTGCGCTCGGCAGCACCTTTCTGACCGACCGCCACAGGTGACTTTCAGGAATAGGCGCGCCATCGCGCACCATCGGTCTAGACAAGGTGAGGCTTGAACCCGCCAGGCTGAGCATCTCATAAAACAATCCGTCGTCATGCGCACGTTCGCTTTGCAGCGTCAGCGGCAGCCCGGCACGGCGCAGCGCGTCGCGCTCGCTGTCCAGCAGCAGCCTGTCTTCCGGAACTGGCGCGGGGAAGATGCCCTCACTGAGACCCACGATGAACACATGCCGATGCGGAAGCCCGCGCGCATCACTCACCGATGTGACCAAGACCCGCCCATCCCGACCGATGGTACGCTGGACAGACACGGTGTCGATCGTCCCGCGCAGCAGGCGCAGGAAAGCATTCCACGTCAGGCGGCGGCTCGCCTGTTCAGGGCGCAGCGTGGCGATCAGCCCCTCAGCGCCCAGCAGCCCACGCAGCACCTGCATCAGCGTTTCCAGCGCCGCCAGATCGCGCTCGATCACCCCTCGCACAAGGAGTTCATCCGTTTGCAGGATGCGCACCTGATCCGGCAAATGCAGCCCGGTTCGCTGTCTTTCTTCTCCGGGTTCGTCTGCGTCAGAGGGATCCGGGGTGATCAGCGCGTCGATCCAGCCGATCCAGGCATCAAGCGCCGCTTCAGCCGGCGGAGTCAGCAGCGCAAACACGGCAGCCAGCGCCGCCCGCGCAGCGGCGATATGCTCTGGAGCGTGGGCGGCGGCAGGCGGCGGCGGGCGATCCTCATCGGGATCATCTGCCTGCTGCGATAGCCAGCGGCGCGCGCTGATCTCCCACTGATCGAGCGCTTCCAGCCAGGCAGCTTTCCCTGCGGTGATGATTTCCGCGCGGCTGACTGCATCGATCAGATCAACCGCCTCTGGTGTCAGCCCTATGCCGCGCAGATCTGTATACGGGCTGCGCAGCAGATCGAGCAGCTCGCGGCGGGGAAAATCATGCTGTGCCAGTTCGAGCGCGCCCATCAGGGTTCGCACAACCGGGTTATCGCCAAGTGGCTGCCCCAGGTGCAGCGCCAGCGGCAGGTTGTAGGCACGCCCCAGCTCAGACAGCAGATCGCCATAGCGCGCCCAGTCCCGCACGGCGATCACGATATCATCGGGGCGCGCGCCGCTGAGGATGAGATGACGGATACGGCGCAGCACCATGCCAACCTCACGCGCCTCATCCGGAGCGCCAATCAGGCGAACCTCAGGGCACACCTCATCGAATGCCGGCGCTTCGGAGATGAAAACACGATCTGTCAGGGCGCGCAGGGCTGGCGGACGAGCATCACCCTCCTGCGGCAGAACAGCCGCAGACAGCTTTTCGCCAGCGGCAGCTTCCAGAATTTCCAGCGCCATCTCAAATCGCCGCCCGACAGTCTGCTCACGTTCCGGCGCGGTCGTCAGCGTGACGATTGTCTCCGGAATCTGCCTGCCCAGTGTAGTCAGCAGGCGCGCCTGGAGAGGATTGAACTGGTCATAGCCATCAGCGATCAGCAGTGCCACATCCCGGCACAGATCACCTCGCTCGGCGGCTTCCAGCGCCAGCCAGCCTTCGCCTTCTCGATCCACAATGTCATCGCGCATCAGCGTGTGCTGATAGGCGTCATAGAGCAGCGCCAGTTCACGCACTTTCGGTGTGCGGGCGGCGGCGGTGAACGTCTCCGGGCGGATCAGATTCTGCTTGAGTTCATAGAAGAAGTCGGCCAGGATGCGGGCAAAGCCCGCCGTCCCGGCGATCGGCGCGAAGTAGCGCAGGTCCGGCTGGACGTTCTCGATCACCGCGCGCAGCAGGGCAAAGCGGGCTGAGTCATCGAGCGTGCGCTGCGGGGTTCCCGCCATCGCCAGCAGATGGCGGTAGAGTGTGGGGAAACTGAAGAATTCGACGTTGAACAGCACTGAAACGCCGTCCCGCGCCATGATACGCTGGCGGAACGCGAGTTCCTGGCGCGTCGTCGCCGTCAGCACCCAGATACGGGCCAGCGGATCGCGCGCCCGGACATCGAGCAGCACCCGCTGCGCATGCTCGGTCTTGCCCGCGCCAACAGGTGCGCGCAAAACGCGGAGCGTCATCCGGTTATTCGCCCATCAGATACTTGCGGATCGGCTCGACCTGCTGCGGCGGAATGCGGTCTACCGCCAGATAATTCCCCTGGATCGACTGGACGAGCGCCGTCAGATGGGTGATCGGCACGACAGGCTCTTTGACATTGAGCTGCACATCCCGTGGGTCTTTCGTAAAGACGACAATGCCGAAGACAGGAATTTCGCCGATGCGCTTCTGAAGGGCATCGCGCATCTTCTGAATATCGGCGACGCACTCGCGAGTCGGGTCGATCCGGGCGGGGACCAGCTCACCGCTGCGGCTCTGGAGCCAGTTGGCCCCTTCATTAAAAAATATGCCCGTTGCATCGAGAATGCGGAAGACGAGCGCGCCCGGTGGACCGATCAGCACGGCATCGACATAACCGATTTCGCGCTTGCTGACATTGCGAATGAAGACGAAGCGATCATCCAGCGCAGACGCCAGCACACGGGCGGTGATCTGCGCCAGGTCGTTATCCGTCTTCCATGTGAAAGCGCGGATGAACAGCGCGATGGCGATCAGGATCGTGATCACGCCGACGATCAGGATCAACTGCGCGACGAACAGATAAGCTCCATGCGACGATGATGACCGTGGGACAAGCTGCACGACGTTGAGGAAGACGCCGAGCGCCGCGATGAAAATGCCCAGCGCCAGCACGATGAAGGCGAGCGTTTTAAGCTGGTTGGAACGGCGGGTAAGCGAGCCAGTGGGAGCGATGTTCTTCATAACGGCGACCTATTTACTGCGCGGCTTGGGCTTGGCGGCGGGGCGGCGAGCCGGTCGCCGGGGCTTGACAGGCGCTTTCCGGGGCAAAGCAGTCTCCGGCGTGCCGGCAGCCGGCTGAGCTTCCGGAAGCGGCAGCCTCGCGCGGCGCTCGGCAAGCGTCTTTTCGAGGATCAGCTTGAATTCGTTCAGACGAGGCAGCGGCTTGCGCACATAGGCATCGGCATCAGCTTCACGGATGGCAGCCTGTTCCTCCTCCACGCTCAGCAGGTAGGCGCTGGTGATCACAATCGCGATATCCTTCAGCCGTGGGCTGCGCCGCAGACGCGCGCCGATCGCCGGCCCCTGAAGCGCGCCGGGCAGCCGAACATCGATCAGCGCCAGTTCCGGCAGTTCCCCTTTGAAGCGCAGGGCATCCACATCCTCGATCCACGCCATCGCTTCCTCACCGTTGACAAACGCTGCGCCATCGATGCCCCACATCTGGAACATCGCCATCAGCATATCGTAAATCGAAGGCTCGTCTTCGACGATCATCCACGTAGACAAAGGCACGCACTCCAAACGTCAGCAATGCGGTTATATCATGAATTTAACGGACTATACACCTATTTATGATACGTTTATTACGTGCTTTCAGCAAACGATTACATAATCATTTTATGAACCGGCGTTATACTGATTAGGAATCCGTTACATCTCAGGAGGCTGGCGTTGATCTGGCTCATCGCTGAAGACGAACTCGATATTCGAGTCCTCATCTCCACCATGTTTCAGGTATGGGGGAAAAACGCCGTCGTCTATGAGAACGGACAGAAAGTGTGGGAATGGCTGGACACGATCGAATCCGGCGGAACCGTCGGCGATCTGCCAGAGCTGATCCTGATGGACATCCGCATGCCGGGCAAAAAAGGCAACGAAATTGCCAACCGGATGCGCAAGCTCAAAACGTTCGATCATACGCCGATCGTGCTGATGACCGCCTTCGCGCTCAGCGAGAGCGAGAAGCAGGAAATCATGACCAATGACGGCGTGGATCATATCATTTACAAACCCTTGCCCGATTTTGACCAGCTTCGCGTTATACTTCACGATATTGTCGACAACAAGCGAAAATCGGCATGACGAAAACACCGCATGATCCACAGGACATCAGCACTGCAATTGAACATGTCAACGAGATGGGATCTGCCAGCGAGCACCTGTTCCGGCGGATCTATCGGGGAATCATGCGCCGCAGCCGCCCATCGCTGAAAGAGCAAACCCAGGTGCTGGAGCGGCGGCTTCGGCTGAAGGAAGAAGAAGTCGAGCGGCTGAACGGCATTCTCGCTGCCATCGATCAGGGCGTGATCATGCAGGACAATGAGGGGCGCGTGGTCATCGTCAATGCCGCGGCGCGCAACCTGCTGGGCAGTATCAAGACCTTCTGGGAGTCGGAACTCGGCACGCTGTTCAACAACTATCGTGATATCGTCGCTCTGGATGCCGAGATCTCTCCGCTGAGCGAGCCGACCCGTGTTCAGGTCAATAACCGGGTGATCGGCGCACAGCTTGCCGCTGTCGCGGATGAACAGGGGCAGCGGCTGGGCACGCTGATCGTCCTGCGCGATGTGACGAAGGCAGTCGTGAGCGAGCGGCTGAAGGATCAGTTCATCACAGCGATGTCGCATGAGCTGCGGACGCCGATGACGGTCATCAAGGGCATGACCGATCTGATCGCCGAACATGTCGAAGCCGGCACGAAACCGGATCCCCGGCTGCTGGATACGCTGACGCGCAACGTCGATATCCTCGACCGGATGATCGTCGAACTGCTCGACGTGTCTGAGCTGAATACGGAAGATATCAGCGTCCGCCAGGATCGGCTGGCGCTGGAAGAGCTGCTCTGGCGCGTCGTCGAAGGGCTTTCGCCAGAGACGCAGCGCAGCGGGCTGGATGTCGCCGTGATGCTGCGCCACCCGGACGAACTGTACGTCAAGGGCGATGATCAGAAACTGCGCTGGGCGATGGGGCATCTGCTGGAGAACAGCATCCGCTATACCGAGCCGGGCGGGCATATCTTTTTCATCGCAGGCAAGCATGATGAGCGCCACGTCTCGATCCAGGTCGTTGATACCGGCGTAGGCATTTCCGACCGGGATCTGCCGCACATTTTTGACCAGTTCTACCGTGGCGAGCCGCGCACCCCCAGCGGCAAGCTGATCGATCCGCGCGGTCTGGGTCAGGGGCTGTACATTGCGCGGCGGGTCACCGAAGCGCACGGCGGCTACCTGAGCGTCAAGAGCACACCGGGTCAGGGCACGATCTTCACCGTCGTGCTGCCTGCTGCCTGAGATCATGCCGTTCATCCCCCATACACAACCTTCAGGGCGCAGACGCGCCTTTTTTATTGCCGGATCGTATTCAGCAGTTGCACCTACGCAGGCGAAACCGATACAATCAATAAGATGATGTTAACCAGTTGAGTGGGGACTGTGGTGGGAAACCTGGGAGCTTTTACATTCGTTCTGCACAGCCACCTGCCCTATGTGCGGCTGGCGGGACGATGGCCGCACGGCGAGGAATGGATCCACGAGGCAGCCTGTGAAACCTACATTCCCCTTCTTGCCCTCATGGAGAACCTGCGCGCAGACGGCGTTCCTTTCCGGCTGACCATCGGCATCACCCCGACCCTTGCAGAACAGCTTGCAGACCCGCTCGTCCTCGATCATCTTGACCAGTATATCGAAGAGCGCATCGCCGCCGCTGAGCGCGATCGCGCCGAATTTGACTCGCCTTCCAGCTACAACGAACATCTGCGCTCACTGGCAGAAGGGTATCTGGAGTCGTATCGCGGCGTTCGAGACTTCTTCCATCAGCAGTTGGGTCGGGATATCATCGGCGCATTCCGACGGCTTCAGGATGCCGGGCTGATCGAGATTGTCGCCAGCGCTGCCACCCACGGCTATCTGCCGCTGCTCTCGCGAGACAGCACGCTGCGCGCCCAGATCGGGATCGGCATCCAGACCTACCGCAGACTGTTCGGCCGTGAACCGCGCAGTTTCTGGCTTCCGGAGTGTGGCTATCGCCCGGCGTACCTGACAGAAGACGGCACGCCAAGGCAGGGGCTGGAAGCCTTCCTTCAGGCATACGGCATCCAATGCTTCTTCAGTGAAACACACAGCATTACCGGCGGAACGCCCGTCGGTGTCGCCACTGGCGATGTGGTCGGTCCCTACAGCGAGATCAAACGGCGCTATGTGCTGCCTGTGGCGCATTCTCGTGAAGTCGGGCGGCCAGCCACCACCTATCTGCCCTATCATGTGGCTGACAGCCGCGTCAGCGTCATCGGGCGGGATCACAAGGTCGGGCAGCAGGTCTGGTCATCTGACTGGGGGTATCCCGGAGATTTTGACTACCGCGAGTTTCACCGGCAGAACGGAGCCAGCGGTCTGAAATACTGGCGCATCACGGGCAAACCCGTGGACCTGAGTCAGAAGGATTACTACCGCCCTGACTGGGCGTACTGCAAGGTGGAGCAGCATGCCGAGCATTTTGCGCACCTGGTTGGCGACCGGCTGCGCAAACTGCACAAGGAAACGGGCGATTACGGCATCATTTCCGCCGCCTTCGATACCGAGCTTTTCGGTCACTGGTGGGCAGAAGGCATTCAGTGGCTGGGCGAAACCCTGCGTCATCTGGCCGCCAACCCGGAAATCGAGCTGACGACGGCATCCGATTATCTGGAAGCGCACCCCCCGGTGAGTTCGCTCAATCTGCCGGAGAGTTCATGGGGCGCGGGCGGGGCCCATTTCATCTGGGAAAACAACGATACGCAGTGGATGTGGAAACCGATCCACGAGACCGAGCTGCGGATGGAACGCCTGGCAGCGCGGTTCGATGCGCCGAACGACGCCGAACGCCTGACGCTCAATCAGGCAGCCCGCGAGGCGCTGCTGATGCAAAGCTCTGACTGGTCATTTCTGGTCACCACTGGGCAGGCGCGTGAGTATGCCATTCAGCGCTTCAACCAGCATTTTGAGCGCTTCGACAAGCTGGCGTCAAAGCTGGAAGCGGGCGAAGCGGATGCAGCGCTGGCGCAGGAATTTTTTGAACAGGACAATCTGTTCCCGGACATCAACTACCGGGACTTTGCAACGTAACGGGCAGGAGAACGCGCATGAATGTGCTTTTCGTCAGCGCTGAGGTCGATCCGTTTGCCAAAGTGGGCGGATTGGCGGACGTGATCGGCTCATTACCGGCTGCGCTGCGACGACTGGGAATTGATGCCCGCGTCATCATGCCGAACTACAATTTCATCTCTCACGAGAAATTCAACATACGCCCCCTGATCAGTTTTCCGCTGGAACGGAAAACCGGCACGACCCAGGTCGAGATCTTCCTGACTCATCATGACGACGTGCCGGTGTATTTTCTGCGCGGCTGGCCGCACTTTGGTCACAGCGAGGAGACATCCGTTTATGCGGGCTATCACTACGACGGCCCCCGATTCATCTTCTTCTCGCAGGCCGTGATCGCCGCCTGCGACATTCTGCGTGAACATACGGGCTTCTTCCCCGATGTGATGCATGTCAACGACTGGCACACCGGGCTGATCCCGTTTCTGATCAGCCAGCAGCGCCAGGCCGATCCGCGCTGGCGCGGCGTCGGCGCAGTGCTGGGTATCCACAACATGGCCTATCAGGGCGATCATATGGGGGGCTGGCTGTTTGAGGAAGGCATTCCGATGCGCAATCAGCCCGATCTGATGGTCAGCGGGCTGAGCGATAATCTGCTGGCGATCGCGATCGCCTATTCGGACGTGATCACCACCGTCAGCCCGCGCTACGCCACCGAAATTCAGTATCCGTACATGGGCTATGGGCTGGAGGGGCTGATCCGCACCCGCCTGCCCGATCTGCGCGGCATCCTGAACGGGATCGATGTCGATCTGTGGAATCCGGCGACCGATCCACAGCTCAAGGTGAACTTCGACGCCGACACCTTCCGGCAGAAGCGCATCCTGAACAAGCGCGCGCTCCAGGCGGAAAGCGATCTGCCTGTGCGTGATGACGTGCCGCTGATCGGGCTGGTGACGCGGCTGGTCTGGCAGAAGGGTATCGATCTCGCCTTTCCTGCCCTGCGTGGGCTGCTGGCGACTGAGGATGTGCAGTTTATCGGTCTCGGCGCGGGCGAGCCACAGTATAACGAAGAGCTGCACCAGCTCGGCGCAGATTTCAAAGGCAAGGCGAGCGCTTACGTGGGCTATAACGCCGCCATCGCACAGCATATCTATGGCGGCTGCGATATCTTCCTGATGCCCAGCCACTATGAACCCTGCGGCGTCGGGCAGATGCTGGCGATGCGCTATGGCGCGCTGCCGCTGGTGCGCGAAACCGGAGGGCTGGCGGATACCGTCACCAACTATGACGGCGCAGACGCGGACGAAGGCACTGGCTTTGTGTTCGAATGGGAAACCGCAGACGCCGTCTTTGGCACGCTGCGCTGGGCAACACAGACCTACCGCGAAAATCAGCCTGCCTGGCAGCGGATGCAGGAACGAGCCATGCGAACAGATTTCAGTTGGAAAAAGAGCGCGCTCGAATATATCGAAGTCTACGAAAAATCAGCCGCCCGGCATCGTGAGTCTTAGGATGAACATTCGTCTCTCAAACCGGCTGGAGGGTGACCGCGAACTGCCGAAGCAGATGGGATATGGCGCGTGGATCGTCCATGTGGATGCCAGCGCGGTGGTCGTGATCGTGCTGGCAATCACCATCCTCATCATGGGAATCGCGCTGGCGCGGCGCACTTTTAAAGCATGATGATCGCCGCGCTGCGTTCGGCTTGTCAAAATAGGGTTTTAGAGTCTTTTATGCGGAGGCAAGATAATGAAGGTTAAAGCGGTTATTCTGGCCGGCGGCGAGGGAACGCGCCTCGCAACGCTGACCGCCAAGCGCGCCAAACCCGCCGTGCCATTCGCGGGCAAATATCGCATCATCGATTTCGCGCTGAGCAACTGCGTCAACTCGAATATCTTTGACGTTCTCATCCTCACCCAGTACCGGCCGCACAGCCTGAACGATCATATCGAGCGCGGCCGCCCCTGGGATCTTGACCGTTCTTTCACCGGCGGCGTGCAGATCCTTCAGCCATACAAGGGACGCCTGGATACCGACTGGTACAGCGGGACTGCCGACGCGGTGACGCAGAATCTCAATTTCGTCCGCCGCGGACGCCCGGATTACGTGCTGATCCTGAGCGGCGATCACATCTATGAGATGGATTATGACATCCTGATCAACTATCACCGCGATAAGGGCGCAGACGCCACTATCTGCGTGATCACTGTTCCGCTTGATGAAGCCAGCCGCTACGGCATCCTTGAAACGGATGACGATTCCCGCGTGACGCGCTTTGTCGAAAAGCCCGCCAACCCGCCCAGCAATCTCGCCAGCATGGGGGTATATGTGTTCACATATTCCGTGCTGGAGAAGCTGCTGACAGAGGATCATGACAAGAGGGAGTCCAGCCACGACTTCGGCAAGGATATCATTCCGCGCATGATCGCAGAGCAGATGGAAGTCTTTGCCTACTCTTATGGCGGCTACTGGATCGATGTCGGCACGATCGACGCCTATTGGGAAGCCCATATGGATCTGCTGGCATCGCCACCCTCGATCAATCTGAACGACCGCACCTGGGTCATCCATACCAAGAGCGAGGAACGCCCGCCGGCGCATATCGCGGCCGGGGCGACGATCCGTAACAGCCTGATCACGCACGGCGTTGTCATCAGCGAAGGCGCAGTCGTCGAGCGTTCGGTGCTTTCGCCGGGGACATTCGTGGGGCCCAACGCCATCGTGCGCGAGTCGATCATCCTGACAGATACCTATATTGAAGCGGGCGCGGTTGTCGAGCGCTGCATCCTCGACAAGATCGTGGTCATCGGGCATAACGCGCGTATCGGCTCTGTGAGCGACGTGGGCGAGCTGAACATCACCTGCGTCGGCAAGGATACGCATGTACCGGCGGGCTACACTGTGGGCGCGGGCAGCATCCTCGGCACTGACCTGCGCATGGAAGATTTTGCCGGCTTTGCGGACAAGGTCGTCCCCCCCGGCAGCAAACTCGGCTACCCGACCAAAAAGCGCTGATCCACAGCCTGCATACAAATCAAAAGCCCGGTTGAGCAGACCGGGCTTTCTGTTATGGAACGGGTGATACCAGAACGTTTCACAAAGCGCGTATTTTTGAGAGTTGGGCTAAATTCCTGTTCCAGAAAATAGTCGCTCCGGGAAGTAAGGGGAGAGTTCGCGCGCCGCTCTCCCCTTCCCTGAAACTCAGAGACTAAAGGACGACGACGCTGTTATCGCCGCTGAACGGATTGGGCAGATACTTGTCTGCATTCCAGTCGTTGTGCCACTCCGTACCATTGACGAGATAACGGAACTGATATTCCCTGCCGGTGTCCAGCTTGAGCGTCACCGCAAAGCTGCCGTCCTTCTGCTTCTTCATCGGGGTGGCAGTTTCATTCCACTCATTGAAATCGCCCACCAGATGAACCGTTTCCCCCTGAATGGAGCTGGGAAGCGAGAACTTCACTTCCGCCAGGGGCTTCGTCTTCAGGTACTTCTTCTCAACCATGCTCATTGCCGTTCCTTCATTTGCTTGCTGATTTGCAAGGGTCTTGCATATGTTCATGCTATCACAAATGGTAAAGGGTTTGGCAAGGGTCATTTTTCACAAAAAGATGGTGATGATATTTCATGATCCGATCGCACCGGCACGCGCATGCGAAGTGCATGATAAACAATTCACGCATCTGCGCTTTTGCGCTATGCTTGACACCGTGCTTTCATGGCACATACATAATCAGGAGTGCATGTATTCATGGTTAAACCCATAGCGACAATCAGCGTCGTCCCCAACCTGCCAGCGCAGCTCAGCCGGCTTGAAGAGCTGGCGTATAACCTGCGCTGGAGCTGGGATCACGACACGATCGGGCTGTTCCGCCGTCTGGATCGCGAACTCTGGGAAAGCACCTATCACAACCCGGTAGCCATGCTGGGACTGGTGAACCAGAGCCGTCTGGAGGCGGTCTGCGACGACCCTGCATTCATGGCGCATTACCGCCGTGTCTGCGACGATTTCGACGCCTATATGCAGGCGGGCAACACCTGGTTTGCCGATCATTACGACGGCAAGGACAAGCCGGTGATCGCCTATTTCTCCACTGAATTCGGGCTGACGGAATGCCTTCAGAATTATTCCGGCGGTCTGGGGGTGCTGAGCGGCGATCACCTCAAGAGCGCCAGCGATCTCGGCATTCCGCTGGTCGGCGTCGGGCTGCTGTATCAGGAAGGCTATTTCCGCCAGTATCTCAACAATGACGGCTATCAGCAGGAACTGTATCCGATCAATGACTATTCGACGCTGCCTGTGCGGCTGCAAACCGGCGCGGATGGCAAGCCGATCCTGATCAGCGTTTCGCTGCCGGGTCGCGAGCTGTATGCCCAGATCTGGAAGGTGCAGGTTGGGCGCGTGCCGCTCTACCTGCTCGACTCCAACCTGCCCCAGAATCGTGAAGCCGAAGATCGCTCGCTGACCGACCGCCTCTACGGTGGCGACCGGCGCACCCGCATCCGGCAGGAAATCCTGATGGGCATCGGCGGCATCCGCGCGCTGGAAGCCCTCGGTCTGCGCCCGACGATCTGCCACATGAACGAAGGGCATTCCGCCTTTCTGGCGCTTGAGCGGATCCGTATGTTTATGGAAGAACACAAGGTCAGCTTCCAGCAGGCAAAGGTGATCACGGCGGCATCGCATATCTTCACGACGCATACGCCCGTGCCCGCCGGTCTGGAACGCTTCGGCTATGACCTGATCGACGAGCATTTCACCGATTACTGGAAGAGCCTCGGTCTGACCCGTGAGCAGTTCATCGCTCTCGGACGCGAGAACATGGGCGATTACGAACTCTTTTCGATGCCGGTGCTGGCGCTGAACACCTCGGCGATGAGCAATGGCGTCGCGCAGCTTCACGGCGTCGTCAGCCGTCACCTGTGGCAGTGGATGTTCCCGAACGTGCCGGAGCAGGAAATCCCCGTCAGCGCGATCACCAACGGCATCCACACGCAGACCTGGATCAGCAACGACATGATCCAACTGCTCGACCGTTACCTGGATCCCGACTGGCGCACGGAAGAATGGCGTTCGGATATCTGGGAAGGGATCGACAGCGTGCCCGATACCGAGCTGTGGCGTACACATGAGCGCCGCCGCGAACGGCTGATCGCGTTCACCCGCAAGCGCGTTCAGTCCCAGCTCACGCATCGCGGCGTGGCGCAGCACGAAGTTGCCCATGCCGAAGAAATCCTCAACCCGGACGCGCTCACAATCGGGTTTGCCCGCCGCTTCGCCACCTACAAGCGCGCAACGCTGCTCTTCCGTGATCCGGAACGGCTGAGCCGTATCCTCAACGACCCGGAACGCCCGGTGCAGATCATCTTCGCCGGCAAGGCGCATCCGCACGATGTTCCCGGAAAAGACCTGATCCGCCAGATCGCCAACCTGGCGATGGGCGCAGAATTCCGTAATTCAGTGGTCTTCCTCGAAGACTATGACATGCAGATCGCCCGCTACCTGATTCAGGGTGTCGATGTCTGGCTGAATACGCCGCGCCGCCCCAAGGAAGCCAGCGGCACAAGCGGGATGAAAGTGATCTATAA
>SZPD01000311.1 GCA_030263515.1 Anaerolineae bacterium CFX9
CACTCCGGATCGGGTGTCTCGTAATTGATGGTCGGGTGAATGACCTGATCCACAAGCGTCATAACACAGGCGACGATCTCAAGCGCGCCTGAGGCTGCCAGCGCGTGACCCAGCATGCTCTTGGACGAGCTGACCGGGATGTTGTAAGCCTGTTCGCCAAACACCTTCTTGATCGCCAGGGTTTCCATCGAGTCGTTGGCAGGTGTTGATGAACCATGCGCGTTGATATAGCCGATATCTTCAGGATTGACGTGAGCGTCTTCCAGCGCCCAGCGCATCGAACGCGCAGCGCCGCGGCCTTCCGGATCGAGCGCGGCGACATGATAGGCGTCAGACGAAACGCCGTGCCCCAGAACTTCTGCGTAGATCCTTGCGCCGCGCTTGAGGGCGTGAGCCAGGCTTTCGACGATCATGACGCCGCAGCCTTCTGCAAACACAAAGCCGCTGCGGTTGAGGTCAAACGGTTTGCTGGCGCGCTCAGGCTCATCTTCATGACCTTTTGCCAGCGCATCCATCGCTTCGAACCCAGCGAGCGCATAATCCTGAAGGACTGATTCTACACCGCCGGCGATCAGCAGATCCGCACGACCGTTGCGGATGAGATCCGCCGCCTCACCAATCGACTGCGTTCCAGAGGCGCAGGCGCTCGAAGGCGTATAGAGCGGCCCCAGCGCCTGAAATAACTTGCTCACATAATGCGAGGGCATGTTCGGCAGGGAATTGATCAGACCCAGCGGGTTCGGGCGGCGGAAGCCGGAAGTCTTGTATTTGTACGTGCTCTGTTCCGCCATTTCATGACCGCCGAGCGTCGTCCCGATCACGACACCTGTGCGCTCGCCTTCAGCTTCGAGCTGCTCACGGGTCAGCCCGGCATCCTCAACCGCCATGGTTGCCGCGGCGACCGCGAAATGAGCGGCACGCCCCATGCGTCGGGCTTCCTTATGCTCGATATACTGGGTTGGATCGAAGTCGCGCACCTCGCCGCCGATTTTGATGGGAACATGTTCAACGTCGATCGTTTCGATGCGGCGGATCCCTGAGCGGCTGTTCTTGAGGCTGTCCCATAGTTCACGCACTGGGCCGAGGGCAGATACCGTCCCCAAACCCGTAATGACTACTCGTGGTCTACCATTGCGAAGTAGTTCCATGATGTTTTTCCTCGGCAGAGCGGAGGCTGTGGCTCTGCCATCCTCCTTTCGGATCACGACAATTGTCAGCGCAGGTCAGGGTTACGCAGATGTCTCCGGACTCATCGACTCCAGCCCGCTGCGGATCGATTCGATGAGGTTGCCTTCAACGGCCTTACGTGCCTGCCCGATGGCGTTCTTAATGGCAGTGGCGTTAGATCGCCCATGACCGATGATTACAACACCGTTCACACCAAGAAGTGGCGCGCCACCCACTTCTGATGGGTCGATCTGTTTCTGGATGCGTCGAAAGGCGGGGCGTGCCAGGGCTGCGCCCAGCTTGGTGACGGGTGTGCGCATAAGCTCCTGCCGTAGCAGTGTGACCATCATGCTGGTTGCGCCTTCCAGAGATTTGAGCATGATGTTGCCCACGAAGCCATCGGCAACGATGACATCCACATGGCCTTTCAGCATGTCCTTTGGTTCAACATTGCCGACGAAGTTCAGCGACGACTGCTTGAGCAAGTGGTGCGCCTCACGGATGACTTCGTTCCCTTTTTCGTCTTCCTCGCCGTTGGAGAGAAGCGCCACTCTGGCATTGGGCAGCCCCAGCGTTGCGCGTGCATACAGCGTGCCCATCAACGCAAACTGGACGAGCCATTCAGGTTTTGAGTCAGCGTTAGCGCCGACATCAAGGGCAATGATGCTTTGCCCAGCGATACGGATCAGGGCAGTGAGGGCAGGGCGCTTGATACCGGGGATACGCTTCAGCGTGAACAGCGTGGCGATCGCCAGCGCAGCGCCGGTATTTCCGGCGGTAACAAATGCATCAGCCTTTCCGTCCCGGATCAGGTTCATGCCGACATGCATTGACGAATTGGGCTTCGCTTTGCCCACGTCGCCGGGTTTATCCGTCATGGAGATATATTCCGGCGTGTGAATGACTTCCAGGTGGAGACCTGTGGTATCGTGCCGGGCAAGCTGCTCCCGGATGCGCGGCTCATCCCCTACCAGAAAGATATGGTCGCCATATTCACGGGCTGCCAGCACCGCACCTTCAACATCCGGCACCGGGCAATCGTCACTTCCCATCGCGTCGAGGGCAATTCGCATCGCTGTATGTCCCTGCAGGTTGTCTGCTGATTTCTGATCAATGGCGCAGATGCTACTCGAAATACGCACGCTGCAAAAGGATTGACATCCTGTTTCCCCTCAGTATAATACGCCGCATTCACCCTGTCCTGGTGGCGGAACTGGCAGACGCGTACGCTTGAGGGGTGTATGCCGCAAGGCGTGGAGGTTCGAGTCCTCTCCAGGACACATCAAGACACAGAGTGCAGCCGCTGATCAACAGACAGGCTGCACTTTTTGTTTGCCGGGTTGAGAAATCTTGAGCCTCACGTTGTTGCAACAATACTAACGCTGTTGTACACTGCACTCTTAGGGAAGCCAAACGATTTCCTATCTGATTTCTTTGTGTGCCTAGCGACAGCCGGAGAACGACGATGAGTGATGACCGCACGTTAGCGTTGACGCGGGCTTACGAATTGATTGAAGCCGGTAATCCTGACGAAGCACGCGCAATTCTCGAATCGATCCTCGATGTCGAGAAGAACAACGCTGATGCGTGGTGGATCTATGCCCATGCCGTCGATGAACCGGCAGCAGCCCGCGACGCACTCGAAAATGTTCTCCAGTTAAATCCTCATTATCCCGGCGCAAACGAGCTGCTGGATACGCTGCGCGAGCAGTATCCGGATCTGCCGCCATCGGCTGTACAGCGTCGTGCGGCGGCTGCCGCTGCATCCATTGATGCGCCTTCTGAAACAGATGCCGCATGGGAAGATGAGCCGGAGCTTCCGGAAGATGAGATCGGCGAAAGCAAGGAAGCTGCTGTTTCGCCAGCGCCCTCTGAGGGGCGATCCAGCGTGATGCCGTGGCTGGCAGCAGCCGCATTTGCAGTGATTGTGGTGCTTGTCATCGTGCTGATTGCCTCCTCGATGGGGCAGACTGCTGAAACCCCTGCCGAGACCCCGACCGCGATTGCAGACGCCCCAACGCTTGCTGAAGCTGGTGGTGTCAGTGTGCCCACCATGGAGTCTTTTGGCACGCTGGACGCCTCTGCCAGTACCGAAGAAGCGCCTCAGCCCACAGCAGAAGCGACGATAGAAGCCGTTATCATTCCTGAAGTTACAGAAGCGGCTGCCGAGACTGGCGGCGAAGTTCAGCCGGATGAAACGGAAATGGCGGGCATGATCGAGGAAGTGACCGCCGTGCCGGCAGAACCTGAAGTGACCGAGGCTGCTCAGCCTACTCCAGAGTCTACCCTGCCTGAAATGACACCTGAAGTGACTGCCCCGGCAAGCAGCGAGCCTGAGCTTCAGGCGATCGCTTCTGCGCTGTCCGGTTTTGCGCTGCCCGACACAGTATTCCGGCAGCAGACTACCTCGTTGGGTGAAACGCTTGTGGCGAGTGTCTGCACACGTCCGGGGCTTGAACTGCGCACTGACCTGATCGAGTCGCTGAGCAGTATGGCGCGGGCGAGCGAAAGTGTGGATGGTGTGCAGGCGATCGCCGTGGAAATGGTGGATTGTGTGAACAATACTCCGCTGCGTCTGGTCGGTGTGGCGCTGACAGAGACGGCGCGTTTTGCGCAGGGCGAGCTTGACGATGAGGCTTTCCAGGCGGTCTGGAGAGCGCTGTAACCTTTCTCGGAGATTGATATACGCCTGCGAAGGCGGCTTTGTCTAAGCCGCCTTCTTAAGTTGTCACTCTGAGTGGATGGGCAGCCGAATCACAAATGTTGTGCCTTTGCCCACAGCGCTTTCCACTTCAATGCTTCCGCTGTGACCCTGAATAATTCCGTGACTGACGAACAGCCCAAGCCCGGTTCCGTTAGGTTTTGTGGAGAAGAATGGGTCGAAGATACGTTCCATTTGTTCGGCAGGGATTCCCGTTCCGGTATCGGCAAACTCGACCACGACTTCATTGCCCTCGCGCCGGGCTGAGATCTTCAGTTTTCCGCCATGTTCCATCGCTGCCTGAGCGTTCAGCGCCAGGTTCATAAAGACCTGCTCAAGCTGATCCTTGCTTCCCAGGACTGGAGGCAGGGCTGGCAGGGAAGCCTCGATCGTCACCCGCTGATGTTCAAAGTATTTCTGGTTGAGCCTGACAATCCCTTCAAGGATGTCGCTGATATCCAGTAGTTGAAGCTCGTGCTGCGTGTCTCGCGCAAATTCCAGCAGCCGGCGCACAATGCCACGAATTCGCTCCAGGCTGTCCAGAATGATGTTCATCGACTGTACGTCGAATTCGATGCCTCGCTGCGTCAGTTCCTCAAAAATGTCATCGAGCAGATTACGGATGGGCATGAGGGGGTTGTTGATTTCATGCGCAATACTCGCCGCCAGATGCCCGATGGAGGCAAGCTTCTCTGAGCGAAGCAGTAACCGCTGCGCAGACTCAAGCTCGCGCGTTCTCTCCGCAACCCGTTCTTCCAGCGTCAGCGCGTAGTTGGCTTCCAGCTCATAGAGTTTTGCGTTGTGCAGGGCGAGCGCCATCTGACGACAGATTCCTTCAAACAGGCGCTGCTGATCGGCGTCAAATGCGCCATCCTCAACGGCGACGATCAGAACTGCTAACTGCTGATTGCTTTGCGTCAGAGTCAGGGCAAGCCCGCTCTCAAAACCTTTAATATCTGGATGGGCGTTGTCCCACCGATACGTCTGATTGAGGTGCAGCAGGCGCGTGATATCCATGTCTGCGATCTGTTGCGGGAGTTTTACGCCTTCCCGTGCCAGGCTTCGAATATCGATCACATGGCCGTCATCCAGCACGTAGAGGATGGCGAGATCGGCAGGGAGCAGATCGACGACAAGCTGAAGGGCAATACCTGCCAGCTCGCCAACAGCGAGATGTTCATTCAGCTTATCGCTGACGCGCAGCAGCGCCTCCAGTTCCTGTGTGCGGCGCTGGAGTGCCATTTCCAGTTGATGGGCGCGAATTTTGCTCTGGACGCGTGCCAGCAGTTCCTGAGGCGCGAAGGGCTTGTAGAGGTAGTCATCTGCGCCGAGCTTAAG